>NZ_JBQEMU010000005.1:0-285661 GCF_052044235.1 Flavobacterium sp. 22659 | reverse complement strand
CATCGACAACAGCTTTAACAAGCGGTACATATTATGCAGCAATCAGTGATCCGGCTACAGGCTGTGAAAGTAACACAAGATTATCAGTATCAGTTAACGTAACAGATCCGGTTACGCCAACAACTAGTAATGCTTCTCAAACTTTCTGTTCTGGAACTACAACAACTGTTGCTAGTATTCAGGTAAACGAAGCCAATGTAATTTGGTTCAGCACTCCAACAGGAGGAACACCAATTGCTTCTACAACAGCATTAGCAAGCGGTACTTATTATGGCGCAATATTAGATCCAGCAACAGGATGTTCAAGCAGCGTGAGATTACCAATCGCAGTTGCAATTGGAAATACAATTAATCCAACAACAAACAATGCTTCTCAAACTTTCTGTTCAACAGCAGTACCAACAGTTGCTAATATTCAGGTAAATGAAAGCGGCGTAACTTGGTTCAGCAGTGCTGCAGGCGGAACTGCAATTCCAGCAAACACACCTTTAGTATCAGGTCTTTATTACGGAAATATTGTAGATCCGATAACGGGATGCGAAAGCTCAACTCGTCTGGTAGTAACAGTTACAGTATCAAATCCAAGTCCAACACCGACAACAACTGATACAACACAAGATTTCTGTACTTTGAATACACCAACAATTGCCAGTATTCAGGTAAATGAAGCAAATGTAATCTGGTACAGCACAGCAACAGGCGGAACAGCGATTCCATCAACAACAGCTTTAGCAACAGGAACTTATTACGGTGCAGTTGCAAGCACAATAAATTGTGAGAATCCAGTGAGATTAGCCGTTGCCGTTACTGTAAATACTCCGGGTACTGTTACAACGCCTAAAACAACACAAACATTCTGTTTATCAGCACTTCCAACAATTGCAAGTATTTTGGTAAACGAACCAAATGTAGTTTTCTACGCAACAGCGACAGGAGGAACACCATTGGCACCAAATACAGCACTTACAGCAGCTACATATTATGCAGCTTTATTAAGTAATACAACTAATGGCTGCGAAAGTGCCGGAAGATTAGGTATTACAGTAAACTTTGAAAATGATGCTTTAGTGCAGCTTACAACTAATGATGATACTCCATGTGTTTTCAAAGGTGTAACGTATTCAATTGCAAATGGAAAATCAGATTATGTGTGGACAATTACAAACGGAACTATTCTTTCAGGTGGAGGAAATGCAGACGGAACTGTAACAGTTTCATGGTCAGATATTGGTCCGGGAAGAGTTGAGGTTTCTTACATCAACAACTGTAACGAAAACACAACGAAATTCCTAAATGTAAATGTGGCAACTTGTTCTGATATCACAATTACCAATGTAGTAGATAACCCAACTCCTAATTTTGGAGAACATGTAACATTTACTATAACAGTAAATAATGTAGGCGAGGGAAGTTTCATAAACACAATAGTTAGTGAAATACTGCCAAGCGGATACGATTTAGTAAGCTTTAATACAACAGGCGGTACATACGATCCTGCAACACAGCTTTGGACAATACCTGCTTTAGCCTCAGGTCAGAGTCTGGTTCTTACAATAGTTGCAGAAGTATTGCCAAGCGGAAATTATCTAAATGTTGCTGCTATAGAAATTTCAACTCCTTTAGATGTTGATGCGGCAAACAATTCAGCTTCAGCTTCAGTAGAGCCAATCTGTTTAACAGTTTACAACGAGTTTACACCAAACAATGACGGCGCAAATGATCTGTTTAGAATTGATTGTATCGAATCATATCCAAACAATGAATTGAAAGTATTTAATAGATATGGTGCATTAGTTTACAGCAAACAACATTATGAAAACGACTGGGACGGAACAGCAAATGTATCCGGAGTTGTTAATAGAGGAGATATGCTGCCAACAGGTACTTATTTTTATGTGATTACCATTGGAGATGGAACGGTTAAAAAAGGATGGTTATCAATTATGAGATAAGCATTTCAATTAATCATCTAATTAATTAAACTAAATAAGTATCGTTATGAAACTATATATAAAACCATTAGAAACGTATTTCATTTTAATATGTTCTTTTATTACAATATGTGCCAGTGCACAGCAAGATCCCGAGTATACACAATATATGTATAACACAATGGCGGTAAATCCGGCTTATGCCGGGTCTACCGGTACATTAGAAGCAACACTTTTGCACCGTTCACAATGGGTGGGAATTTCAGGAGCTCCAGAAACACAGTCATTCTCTATTCATGGCCCGCTTCGAAACGAAAAAGTGGGTTTAGGATTAAGTATTGTCAATGACAAAATTGGTCCTTCAAACGAATTATACCTTGACGGAAACTTCTCTTATTCATTGCCTCTGGGTTATGAAAAAAGATTAGCATTTGGTCTTAAAGCAGGTATGAGAATGCTGAACATCGATTGGTCTAAAGGAAGATATTATGATAATACAGACGTTCTTTTGAATCAAAATATCGACAATCAGATGAAATTAGCAGTTGGAGCAGGGATTTACTATTATACAGAAAAATGGTATTTAGGATTCTCAATTCCAAGCTTTATAGAAAACAACTATTATGATGATGTTCAGGAATCTATAGATTATGATCGTTTACATTATTATTTAATGGGAGGTTATGTTTTTGATTTGAACCCAAATTTAAAGTTCAAACCAGCATTTTTAGTAAAAGCAGTTAACGGGGCACCGCTTACTGCTGACGTATCGGCGAACTTCATGATTAATGAAAAGTTTGTTATTGGAGGATCATACAGAACAGATGATTCGATCAGTATTTTGGCAGGTTTTCAAATATCACCAAGTTTTTATCTCGGATATGCTTTTGATTACACAGTAGGCGGATTGAATAAATACAACGATGGAACACATGAGTTCATCCTGCGTTATTCGCTTAACAAAAATCAAAGCAAAATCAAGTCTCCTCGATTCTTCTAAAAACAAAACATATGAAAAAATTATATATCCTGAGTTTAGTCTTGAGCATTACGTTTAGTTTTGCTCAAAAGACTAATTTAAAACAAGCCGATGCCTTGTTTAGAAATTATTCATATGCCGATGCTTCAAAAGCCTATGAAGAAATTTTGCAGAACATCAAAAATCCTACGGCTCAAACCTTAAAAAATGCTGCCGATTCGTATTACTTTATTTCAGATGCACGAAATGCACTTAAATGGTATAAAAAACTATATGAAGTTCAGGGAAATAATTTAACCGATATTTACTATCTGCGTTACATTCAATCTATGAAAGCAGTTATGGATTATGATGAAGCTGATAGAGTTACAAAAGAATATCTCGATAAAAAAGGCGATAAAAAAGAGATCAATCGTTATGTTGTCCAAAAGAAACAGCTGGACAGTTTAGCAAAATCAAAATCGCTTTATCAGATTAAAAATCTGGATATTAATACCAGTAAATCTGATTTTGGAGCAACATTTTTTGGAGATAAAATCGTTTTTACATCAGCAAGAGATACTACTAAGTTTAGTGAAAAACTCTATACATGGAACAATCAGCCTTTTTTGAATTTATATGTTTCAGAAAGAAATCCGGCTGATGGAAGTTTGTTTAATGAAAAACTTTTTCTTCCAAATGTCATGAGCAAATATCACGAAGCTACGGCAAGTTTCGATCCAAGCGGGAAAACCATTTATTATTCGACAAACATTGTAAAGAAAAATAAATTGGTAGTCGATGGAGATAAAGTCAACAATTTTCAAATTGTAAAAGGCACAATTGTAGATAATAAGTTAGAAAATCCTCAAAATGTTTTCTTTGACAATGACGATTATTCAGTTGGACATCCTTGTTTAAGCGAAGACGGACAATGGCTTTTCTTTGCATCAGATATGCCGGGAGGTTTTGGTGAAACTGATTTATATGTAGTAAAAATTGCTGCCGATGGAACAATGAGTTCTCCATTAAATTTAGGACCAAATATCAATACAATGGGAAATGAGGTTTTTCCTTATTACAGAAATGGAATGCTTTATTTTTCTTCAGACGGACATTATGGTTTAGGTGATTTAGATGTTTACGAAAGCAAATTTTTATCCGATGGAAATTTTACAACGCCTAGAAATCTTGGCGCACCAATAAACAGTAACAAAGACGATTTTACTTATGTTGTTGATAAAGCAGATACTTATGGTTATGTTTCATCAAATAGAGCAGGAGGAAAAGGTGATGATGATATTTATTCATTTGTAAAAGGTAAACCCGTTTGCAACCAGAGTATTTCAGGGATTGCAGTTGACAGAAAAACGAAACTTCCGTTAACAGATGTTACCATTATGGCTTACAACTCGTTTAAAGAAGTACTTGGAGAAACAAAAACCAATTACGAAGGAAAGTATGCAATTGTTGTTCCATGTAATAAAGTTGTAAATATGATTGCGGCAAAGCCAAATTATAGCAGCGACGAAAAAACAGTAGAAACAACAAAAGAAAACGAAGGTGAAATAAAAGATGTCAACTTCGAACTTAGCAACTACGACGATTTGGTAGTTAAAAAGAGAGGCGTAGAAATGGTAGATGTTCAGCCTATTTATTTTGATTACGACAAATACGATATTACGCCAAAAGCTATTGAAGAATTGACCAAAGTCGTTTTCATCATGCAGAAATTTCCAAACATTAAAATTAAAATAGAATCACATACAGATTCTCGTGGAAAAGATTCCTATAACTTAAAACTTTCAGACAACAGAGCCAAGTCAACAAGAGATTATATTCTCTCACAAGGCATTGATGCTTCAAGAATTGAAAGTGCCATTGGTTACGGTGAAAGCCGATTAATCAATAAATGTAAAAACGGAGTGAAATGTACTGAAGAAGAACATTTATTAAACAGACGCTCTGACTTTATCATTATTCAAAAATAGTACTATATTTGCACTCTAATAATTTGATTATCAGTATAAAAGTATAGAACGTAGAAACCATTTGGAAGTTGGTTTTTTTTAAATTCTTTTTTAAGAATAATGGACAAGGAGAAAATCAGGCCGCATATTTTGCAGCCTGATTTTTGATTTTATAAAACTTTCAAATTTTAATGTTTTTGAATTAAAATAATCCTAATTTTGATATTCAAATTACTTTCAAATCAAATCAGCATTATTTTAATATTATATGAATATTCAGGAAACCATTCAAACATTAAGAGAAGAACTTAATCAGCACAATTACAATTACTATGTGCTGGATAACGCCACAATTTCTGATTACGATTTTGATATCAAATTAAAAGAACTGCAGGATTTAGAAAACAAGCATCCTGAATTTTTTGACGAAGATTCACCAACACAAAGAGTCGGCGGATCAGTAACAAAAAACTTCAAAACAATAGCGCACCAATACAGAATGTATTCGCTTGATAATTCCTATTCTAAAGAAGATCTAATAGATTGGGAAAACAGAATTCAGCGTGTATTAGGAAACGTTAATCTGCAATATACCTGCGAATTAAAATACGACGGAGCCTCAATCAGCATTTCATACCAAAACGGAAAATTAGTTCAGGCACTTACACGCGGCGATGGTTTTCAAGGAGATGAGGTTACCAATAATATCAAAACCATCAAATCTATTCCGTTAAAATTAAAAGGAGATTATCCAGAAAGATTTGATATACGAGGAGAAATAATCCTTCCTTTTGCCGGTTTCGAAAAAATGAATCAGGAACTAATCGAAATTGGAGAAACCCCATATTCAAACCCAAGAAATACAGCTTCCGGAAGTTTAAAATTACAAGACAGTGCAGAAGTGGCAAAACGCCCTTTAGAATGTCTGTTATACTTTGTTACCGGAAACAATCTGCCATTCAAAACCCAGTTTGAAGGATTAGAATCGGCCAGAAAATGGGGATTCAAAGTGCCAAATGAAGCCAAACTGGTAAACAGTATGCAGGAAGTTTTTGATTTTATTGATTATTGGGATGTTCATCGCCATAAATTACCTTATGAGACAGATGGTGTTGTTATAAAAGTAAACAGCATCCATTCGCAGGAAGAACTTGGATATACGGCAAAATCACCACGCTGGGCCATTGCCTACAAATTCAAATCAGAACAGGCTTCAACAAAATTAAAATCAATATCGTATCAGGTTGGGCGTACAGGAGCTATTACTCCAGTTGCGAATCTAGAACCTGTGCAGCTGGCAGGAACTATTGTAAAAAGAGCTTCCCTTCATAACGCAGACCAAATTGAAAAATTAGATATTAGAATAAACGATACCGTTTTTGTTGAAAAAGGAGGAGAGATCATCCCTAAAATTATTGCCGTAGATCTGGAAAAACGTCCAGAAAATTCAGAAGTTACACAATACATAACACATTGTCCTGAGTGCGAGACTGAATTAGTTCGAAACGCAGGAGAAGCCAACCATTACTGCCCGAATTTTTATGGATGTCCGCCGCAGATTATAGGAAGAATCCAACATTATATTTCAAGAAAAGCAATGGATATTGAAGGACTTGGAGGAGAAACAGTTGCTTTATTATTCAAAAACGGCTTAGTTCATAACTATGCAGATTTATATGAATTAAAAGTAGAAGATATTCTTCATTTAGAAAGAATGGCACAAAAATCTGCCGAAAATTTGGTGAACGGTGTAGAAAAATCAAAAGAAATTCCATTTGAAAGCGTTCTTTTTGCGCTTGGAATTCGTTTTGTTGGAGAAACCGTAGCCAAAAAGTTAGCCAAACACTATAAAAACATAGACGCTTTAAGCCAGGCTTCATTAATGGATTTAATTCTGGTTGATGAAATTGGAGAAAGAATTGCCAGAAGCGTTATCGAATTTTTCGAAAACGAAGAAAATAAAATCATAATCGATCGATTAAAAAAATACGGTATTCAGTTTGAAATCGTAGAGAAAGTCAACCCAAATGCTACCGAGAAATTTATTGGAAAAACTTTTGTAGTTTCAGGAGTTTTCAGCCAATTTTCAAGAGATGAATTAAAGAAAGCCATCGAAGACAACGGAGGAAAAGTAGGAAGTTCAATTTCTGCAAAAACCGACTTTGTGGTAGCAGGAGATAATATGGGACCAGCTAAATTAGAAAAAGCAACAAAATTAAATATTCCTATACTATCTGAAGACGAATTTATAACCAAACTTAATGAAAGCGAATAAACCCTCGTTGATTTTATTTTTCTTGTCATTACTGTTTACAATCATATTTGATTGTACTAAACAGGACTTCATGGCTATCTATGCCAAAGCAATAGTATTGCCCGCTATTTTTATTTATTTTTTAATCAGTAATGAATTTAAAATAAAAAAAACAGAAGGTTTAATATTCCTGTTTTGTTTTGTTGGGCAGGTTTTTGATTTGATGGATGTTGAGGTTTCAGAGATTGGCGGTGTAATAAGCTTTCTTGTAGTATATTCATTAATCCTGCTCCTTTTTATCAGAGAACACGAAAGAATAAAACTCGTAAAAAAAGACATACTGCCAATTTCGATAGTAGTCGTATTTATTGTCTATCTGCTTATTTCTGTACTCAGTATGAAATTTGATAATATGCAGAAATTCAATATAATTTATGTATTGTACGGAATTGTGTTAAGCTTAATAAGCTATTTTTCATTTGTAAGCTATATTACCAAAGGGACATTTATTACCTTATTAATGTCCCTAATGGCAGTAAGTTATATATTTTCGGATATATTTTACATCTTCAATGAATACTTTTCCTATTCAGTTGTGCTGGTTTTAATTCGCGATGTAACACAAATTCTCGCCTACTATTTTATGGTAGAATATTTTCTCGAAAAAACTAAAATGAAGCGAAGATCCTTATACAACAATTGATCTCGCCTGGTTGCTGTGCGCTTTATCTTTGTCAAAATAAAAATCGATACGGCCTAGATTAATTCCGTAACAACCAACCTGATTAACCAGTACCTCTTGTCCTGCTTTGTTTTTTACAATTGTAGGTTTGTCAAGAAAAGTATGCGTGTGGCCGCCAATAATCAAATCAATATCCTGTGTAAGTTCAGCAAATTTTAAATCTGAAATCTTATTTTCGTCATCTTTATATTTATATCCAAGGTGCGAAAGGCAGATAACCAAATCACATTTTTCTTCTTTCTTTAATAATTTCGTCATATCCTGAGCAATTTCAACAGGATCATTATAAACAGTTTCCTTGTATAATTGTTTGTCAACTAAACCCTGAAGTTCAATTCCTACACCAAAAACACCAACCTTAATTCCGTTTTTATTAAAGATTTTATACGGTTTAACAAGGCCGTTCATAACCGTATTTTTAAAATCGTAATTAGAATTTATAAATTCAAAAGTCGCATGAGGCATTTGAGCATACAAACCATCAAGACCATTATCAAAATCATGATTTCCAATTGTCGAAGCATCATATTTCATCATACTCATCAGTTTGAACTCAAGTTCACCGCCGTAATAATTAAAATACGGAGTTCCCTGAAAAATATCTCCAGCATCTAATAAAAGCACATTTGGATTTTCCTGACGAATAGTTTCAATAAGTGCAGCACGACGAGAAACACCGCCTTTGTTTGGATTACGAGGATCATCAGCCGGAAAAGGATCAATATGACTGTGAACATCATTAGTATGAAGAACAGTTAAGTGTTTAATATCGTTAGTTTCAAAACTGCTCAAAGACAATCCCAAGCTTAATAAGGCAGTACTTGCAGCTGTTTTTTCGATAAATTCTCTTCTTTTCATCTTGTATATTTTTTGCGTAACGCTTTTTGTTTTTTCTTAATTTGATTTGTTTATTCTTCTGTAATTCTAATATCTTTTGATACCGGGATTGTCTTAACTTGTTTAAAATAATCAATCAGCACATTTCGAAGTTTATAATTCAAATCAAATTTCTGTGTGTTTTTTGCGAAAAAACTCATATTGTCACCACCATTTGCTAAATAATCATTCGTAGCAACATAATATGTTTTGTTTACATCAAAAGGTTTGCCTTGTATCAAAATATTTTTAACAGTTTTATCTTTTGCAATAGTAAAAGTCATACCAGATAAAGGCTGTGCTTTTTGTGTTTTAATAAAATAAGAAGTTATTTCAAGAACTTGCTCTCCTTTTAATGCCAGTACAACTAAATTGTTTTCAAACGGCATAATTTCAAAAGCACTTCTGCTGGTAACATTTCCTTTTGGAAGACCGGCTCTAATACCCCCAAAATTTAAAAGGCAGAAGTCAATGGTTTTATTTTCTCTGGATTTAAAAATAATATCACCGCGCTGTACACAAGCATCAGCAAGCATATTGCCAATAGTAGTCTGCCATTTCCCGGAGTTTTTATCCAAATTTTCAGGGCAGTAGGCAAGAACGCTGTCCAGATCTTTATTAATATGATCACGATAAGGCTTAATAAATTTTTCAATTTCAGGAGTTTCGGTGCCTTTTTCTGTAACCGGAATCTGTTTTCCTTCTATTTTTGTTAAATTATAATTCTTGTTGCTGCAAGAGATTATTGAAAATAGTGTTAAGAATATAACAAAAAGTTTTAAAAATCGGTTATACTTTTTTAGTTTTACCATCTTAAATGCGGCTTAAATAATTAATTTTGTAATTTGTAAAAGTACTATGTTTTTAAATTATATAAAGGAATTTTTTGTAAAAAAATCATTAAAAAATAACTTGAATATTGTCAAAAACGAAGTCTTTACCAGCAATATTCAAACGGTTGGTTTACTAGTAGATGAAACACAATTTCGTTATTCAAAAGAGCTGATAAAAGAACTGGTATTGAATGGAATTGCTGAAGAAAATATAAAAATTGTCGCGTACAGACGTAAGTTCAAAAAGAAAAAAATATATTCGAAACCCACTTTTGGCAGAAAACATATAGACTGGAGAGGGCAGGTAACCGAAGCGTTTTTAAGTGAATTTATAGATACAGAATTTGATCTTTTGATTAGTTATTATGAAGTTGAAACACCTATTTTGATGATGCTCACAAGCAAATCAAAAGCAAAATTTAAAGTAGGATTTTCATCAGTCGATAAAAAACTAAACCGATGGATGATAGAAACGACAACAGCAGAGTATAAACTTTTCATTTCAGAATTGTTTAGATATTTAAAAAGTTTAAAATAAAATTATAAATCAAAATATGCAATCATTAATAGGAACGGGTGTTGCGCTTGTAACTCCATTTAAAAAAGACTTTTCAGTAGATATCGAAGCATTGCAGCGCGTTGTTAATTTTTCGATTGATGGAGGAGTTGAGTATCTTGTTGTTATGGGAACAACTGCAGAAAATGCAACCCTTACAGCAGAAGAGAAAGAGTTGGTTATTAACACCGTAATTGATGTTAATAAAGGAAGACTGCCTTTAGTTCTTGGAGTTGGAGGTAATAATACCATGCAGATTGTAGAGGAATTAAAAACAAGAGATTTTTCTGCTTTTGAAGCTATACTTTCAGTTTCACCATACTATAATAAACCTACACAAGAAGGAATCTATCAGCATTTTAAAGCTATCGCCGAGGCATCTCCGGTTCCTGTAATCTTATATAATGTTCCGGGAAGAACTGCCAGCAATATGCTGCCTTCAACCGTAATTCGTTTAGCTAATGATTTTGATAATGTTGTAGCTATAAAAGAAGCAGCAGGAGATATGGCTCAGGCTTTAAAAATTATTAAAGATGCGCCAAAAGATTTTCTTGTAATTTCTGGAGACGATATGATCGCTCTGCCTATCGTTTTAGCCGGTGGTGCAGGAGTAATTTCTGTAATTGGACAAGGTTATCCTAAAGAATTTTCAGAAATGATTCGTTTAGGATTGAATAAAAAAGCAGTTGAAGCTTTTAAAACGCAATATTTTTTATCAGACTGTATCGACATGATTTTCGAGCAGGGAAATCCAGCCGGAATCAAACAAGTGTTTCAGGCACTTGGTATTACAGAGAACACAGTTCGTCTTCCATTAGTTTCTGTAGATGAATCTTTAGCAGAAAGAATAAATGACTTTGTAAAAAACAGCATTAAATAATTGTTAAAGTGTTAGTATTTTAATATACTAAAAAATTATTTTGCAGTCGCTAAATTAATACCTAAATTTGCCACCGAAACTTCGGTGTGGTTTTGCTTTGGCATAATGTCTAAAGAAATCATAATAAAAGTAAAAAAATGAAAAAAATAGTATCTCTATTAATTGTTGCTGCCCTTTTTTGTTCTTGTAGTGAGTATCAAAAAGCTCTAAAAAATGAAGATGTCGCAGCAAAATTCGAAGTAGCGACAAAAATGTATGATGCTGGTAAATACAATAAGGCGATCCGCCTTTTTGAACAACTGGCACCTACTTATAGAGGTAAGCCTCAGGCGGAAAAGCTTTTTTATATGTTTTCTCAGTCTTATTACAAGACAAAACAATATTATTTAGCAGGTTATCAGTTTGAAAGTTTTGTTTCTGGATATCCGCGAAGCGAAAAAGTACAGGAAGCAGCATTTTTAGGAGCTTACAGCTACTCTAAATTAGCACCTGTTTACAGTTTAGATCAGGCTGATACTGTAAAAGCCTTAGATAAATTACAGGCTTTTATTGATAATTACCCAAACTCAGAATATTTAGCTCAGGCAAATGAGTCTGTTAAGATTTTGAACGGAAAATTAGAGAAAAAAGCATACGAGAATGCTAAAGGATATAACACAATTTCAGATTACAAATCAGCTTTAGTTGCATTTGATAATTTTATTGCTGATTTTCCCGGAACACCTCTAAAAGAAGACGCTTTATTTTATAAATATGATTCAGCATACCAATTAGCCATAAACAGTGTACCATCAAAAATGGAAGAGCGTTTACATGTAGCGCAGACAGCTTATGCTAATTTGATGAAATATAAAAGCGATACTAAGTACAAAGAAAAGGCAGATCAAATGAATGCCAGAGTTGAAACAGATTTACAAAAATTTACTAAATAAATAAAGTCATGGATTTAAAAAAGACGAATGCTCCTGTTAACACAATAACTTACAATAAAACAGTTATTGAAGAGCCAACAGGAAATGTGTATGAGGCAATTACCATTATGGCTAAAAGAGCAAACCAGATTAATTCTGAAATTAAAAAAGAATTAACTGAGAAATTAGAAGAGTTTGCTACTTATAATGACAGTCTTGAAGAAGTTTTTGAAAATAAAGAGCAGATTGAAGTTTCTAAATTTTACGAAAAATTACCAAAACCTCACGCTTTAGCAGTTCAGGAATGGTTAGACGGTAAAACTTACCACAGAAACTCAAACAAATAATATATAGTAATAATGTCAGTTTTAAACGGTAAAAAGATTTTACTGGGAGTTTCTGGTGGAATTGCAGCGTATAAAACAGCCTCATTAGTACGACTTTTTATAAAAGCAGGTGCACATGTCCAAGTGATAATGACACCTGCTTCTAAGGATTTTGTAACCCCGCTTACATTATCTACCCTGTCAAAAAATCCAGTACATTCCAATTTCTTTAATCAGGATGATGAAGATGCTGTATGGAATAATCACGTCGAATTAGGTCTTTGGGCCGATTTGATGCTCATAGCGCCTGCAACAGCAAATACATTATCTAAAATGGCGACAGGCAACAGTGATAATCTTTTAATTGCTGCATACTTATCAGCAAAATGTCCAGTTTATTTTGCTCCGGCAATGGATCTGGATATGTACAAACATCCCTCTACAATTTCTAGTTTTAATACCCTGAAACAGTTTGGTAATATTATGATTCCGGCTGAAAGCGGTGAACTGGCCAGCGGTTTATCAGGAGAAGGCCGTATGGCAGAACCAGAAAATATTATTGCTTTTTTAGAAGCTGATTTAGAGAGTAAATTGCCTTTAAAAGGAAAAAAAATACTAATTACTGCAGGTCCGACATACGAAGCGATAGACCCCGTACGTTTTATAGGAAATCATTCTTCAGGAAAAATGGGATTTGATATCGCTAATGAAGCGGCTAATCTTGGAGCAGATGTTGTTTTGGTTTCAGGACCAACACATTACAAAGCTAAGAATGCATCAATTAAAGTTGTAAATGTAATTTCTGCGCAAGATATGTATGAAGCTTGTCATGAATATTTTAATGACGTTGATGCAGCAATCGCCGCCGCCGCAGTTGCAGATTACAGGCCGAAAGAAGTCGCTTTGCAGAAAATTAAAAAAAATGCAGCCGAATTTTCTATTGAGCTGGAAAAGACAAAAGATATTTTATCTTCATTAGGAGCGATCAAAAAAAATCAATTTTTAGTTGGTTTTGCTTTAGAAACTGAAAATGAAATTGAAAATGCTAAGTTGAAAATTCAGAAAAAAAACTTAGATTTGATAGTTCTAAATTCTTTGCAGGATGAAGGCGCAGGTTTTAAAAAAGAAACCAATAAAGTTACTTTTATTGATAAAGATTTTAAAATTGAGCCAATGGAGTTAAAGGCAAAAGAATTTGTAGCTCAAGATATTTTGAATAAAGTAATTTTACATTTTTCAAAATTGTAATGTTTAAAATGTAGTCTAAAAGCAAAAAATAGGAACACTATTTATGCTATTAAAAATAATATTTTATTTGTATGAACAGGATACTTACTTTCTTAGTTTTTTTGACTTTTGGCTTAACTCAGGCACAGCAGCTAAATTGTACTGTTACTGTAAACACAGAAAGACTTCCTAATGCAAATCAGCAGGTGTTTAAAACCCTGCAGACTTCTTTATCTGAGTTTGTTAATAAAACGGACTGGACGGGAACTGTATTGAAGCAAAACGAAAGAATTAACTGTTCAATGTATATTACATTGTCGTCTTACAGCTCAGATCAATTTTCGGGAACAATACAAATACAATCCTCACGATTAATTTTTAATTCGACATATTCATCTCCGGTTTTTAATTTTAACGATAAAGATTTTAATTTTAAATATACAGAGTACGAACCTTTATTGTTTAATCCTTCTGTTTACGAATCAAATTTAGTATCTGTAATTTCATTTTACAGCTATGTAATTTTAGGAATGGATGTTGATACTTTTCAATCAGGAGCAGGAAATCAATACTTTGAAACCGCTCAAAACATTGCAAACGTAGCGCAGCAGGGAGGTTTTAAAGGATGGACTCAAACTGATGGACTTCAGAATCGTTATTATTTAATAAACGATATGCTTTCTCCAATGTTTGCAGATTTGCGTCAAACAAGTTTCTTATACCATACAGGTTTAGATACCATGAGCGATGATTTAAAAGGAGCAAAAGAAAAAATAAAATCTTCTGTGGTGCTTATTGGTAAATTAAATTCAGTTAGACCAAATGCCTTTTTGACAAGAGTATTTTTTGATGCCAAATCAGATGAAATAGTTTCTATATTTTCAGGAGGCCCAAGTATTCCGGTTACAGATCTTACCGATGTTTTAAATAGAGTTTCTCCATTAAATTCAACCAAATGGTCTCAAATTAAGTTTTAAAAACTTAATTTTTTTTACTTTCTTCGTATCACTTTTATTTTATATTTTTTCCTCTATGATTACTTCACTGTCAATTAAAAATTATGCGCTGATTGAAAAACTTTCTATCGATTTTTCAAAAGGATTTTCTATAATTACAGGTGAAACAGGAGCGGGGAAATCTATTATTTTAGGTGCAATCGGGCTTGTTTTAGGAAAAAGAGCCGATCTGACTTCGTTAAAAAATAAAGAAGAAAAATGCGTTATCGAAGCGCAGTTTGAAATCTCAAAATACAATTTAAAAGAGTTTTTTGAAGCAAATGACCTCGATTATGAAGACGAAACCATAATCAGACGTGAAATTCTGCCTTCAGGAAAATCTCGTGCCTTTATAAACGACAGCCCTGTTAATCTTCAGGAGCTGCAGGATTTAAGCTTGTTTTTAATCGATATTCATTCGCAGCAGCAAACACAGGAATTATCAGACGAAACAGTTCAGTTTAAGATAATTGATGCTATTGCAAATAATAACGATATCATCTTGTCTTATCAGGATTTATTAAAAAGCTATAAATCAGAAAAATCAAAACTGAATGCTTTGTTGAAAAAACAAAGTGATTCAGGGAAAGAGCAGGAGTACAATACATTTTTATTAAATGAATTGGTTTCGGCTAAATTAAAATCTGGAGAACAGGCAGAATTAGAAGCTGATTTTGAAAAACTAAATAATGTCGAAATCATTAAAGAATCAATTGATAAATCGCTTGTAATTGCAAACGAAGAGCAGTTTGGAGTATTTCATAATTTAAATGAAATTAAAACGGCTTTGCAAAAGATTGCGCCATTTTCTACTGAATATCAAAGTTTATTTGATAGAATAACCAGTATATCAATAGAATTTGATGATGTTTCAAAAGAACTGCAAAATGCTTCAGAAAAGCTGCTAAACGATCCAGAGCAATTGCAATTAGTAAGTCAAAAACTGCAGTTGATTTTCAATTTACAGAAAAAACACCACGCTGGATCTGTAGAAGAACTGCTTCAAATTCAGGCAGATTTAGGAAACACACTTCTTGAATTAGATAATATCGAGGAAGAAATTGAAACATTATCAAAAGCAATCGAAGAAAAAGCGAGTGAATTAGATGCTTTTGCGGCTAAAATTCATCAAAATAGAATAAATGCCATTCCGGTTTTATCAAATCAGTTAATTTCGATTTTAGAAACCTTAGGAATGCCAAACGTTCGTTTTAATATCGAACTTATACCATCTGAAACCTATTTCCAAAATGGAAAAGATGAATTACAATTCTTGTTTTCGGCTAATAAAGGAACTGATTTTGGTCTGCTGAAAAAAGTAGCATCAGGAGGAGAGATGTCTCGTATTATGCTGGCTGTAAAAGCGATTTTAGCTCAATATTCAAAACTGCCTACTTTAATTTTTGATGAAATTGATACAGGAGTTTCTGGAGAAATTGCCATAAGAATGGGAGAGATTATGAAAGAGATGAGTGCTAAAATGCAGATTTTTGCCATCACACACTTACCGCAAATTGCAGCAAAAGGCGATTCGCATTTCAAAGTTTCAAAAGCAACCATAGATGATGATACACAGTCAGAATTGAAGCTGTTGTCTCAGGATGAAAGAGTTATAGAAATTGCTCAAATGTTATCCGGAGCAGTCGTTTCTGATTCGGCTTTAAATCACGCTAAAGCCTTGTTGAACTAAAGAAATACTTTATATTTGTCATCGAAAAATAAGTAAACAAACGGTAATAAGCCCTCATTTATCTAATAAATAGCTTATTAACGAATAAATAAAACAAGTATGATCATAGAACCTAGAATGAGAGGATTTATTTGTTTGACAGCCCACCCAGCGGGATGCGAACAAAATGTTAAAAATCAAATTGAATATATCAAATCAAAAGGTGCGATTGCAGGAGCAAAAAAAGTATTAGTTATTGGTGCTTCTACTGGTTTCGGATTAGCTTCAAGAATTACAAGTGCTTTCGGGTCAGATGCTGCTACAATTGGAGTGTTTTTTGAAAAACCGCCGGTTGAAGGAAAAACAGCTTCACCAGGTTGGTATAATTCTGCTGCATTTGAAAAAGAAGCTCATAAAGCAGGTTTATATGCAAAAAGTATCAATGGAGATGCTTTTTCAAACGAAATTAAAAGAGAGACTTTAGATTTAATCAAAGCTGATTTAGGTCAGGTAGATTTAGTTATTTACAGTTTAGCTTCTCCGGTACGTACAAATCCTAATACAGGAGTTACGCATCGTTCAGTTCTAAAACCAATTGGACAGACTTTTACAAATAAAACAGTTGATTTCCATACAGGAAACGTATCTGAGGTTTCTATTGCTCCGGCAAACGAAGAAGATATTGAAAATACAGTGGCTGTAATGGGCGGTGAAGACTGGGCAATGTGGATTGATGCTTTAAAAAATGAAAATTTATTAGCAGAAGGCGCAACAACAATCGCTTATTCATACATTGGGCCAGAATTAACTGAAGCGGTTTATCGTAAAGGTACAATTGGCCGTGCAAAAGATCACTTAGAAGCTACGGCTTTTACAATTACAGATGCTTTAAAATCTCTTGGAGGAAAAGCCTATGTTTCTGTAAATAAAGCTTTGGTTACACAGGCAAGTTCTGCGATTCCGGTTATTCCGTTATACATTTCTCTTTTATACAAAATCATGAAAGAAGAAGGTATTCATGAAGGATGTATCGAGCAGATTCAGCGTTTATTCCAGGACAGATTATACAATGGTTCTGAAGTTCCTGTTGATGAAAAAGGAAGAATTAGAATTGACGACTGGGAAATGCGCGAAGATGTTCAGGCAAAAGTTGCTGCGCTTTGGAAAGAAGCTACTACAGAAACACTTCCATCTATTGGAGACTTAGCAGGTTACAGAAACGATTTCTTGAATTTATTCGGATTTGAATTCGCTGGAGTAGACTACAAAGCAGATACTAATGAAGTAGTTAATATCGAAAGTATCAAATAAAAAATACATATAAAACAAGAAGAAACCATCAACCAAAAGTTGGTGGTTTTTTTATGAATATAACTTATCTTTGTTAAAATTTTATAAAGTTTAAAACAGACCACTTAAAACCGCATTCCCGCTATGATTTTTTCTTTAATTATACCAGTGTATAATCGTCCAGATGAAGTTGATGAACTTTTAGAGAGCCTTACAAAATCTGATTACAACGAACCTTTTGAAATCGTTCTTGTTGAAGATGGTTCTTCTATTCCTTGTAAAGATGTAGTGATGACGTATCAAGGGAAATTGAATATTTCGTATTACTTTAAACCAAATTCAGGTCCGGGTGATTCAAGAAATTTTGGAATGCAGAAAGCTAGAGGTGATTATTTTATCATTTTTGATTCAGATTGTATTATTCCTCCAAATTATTTAACTGAAGTCCGTAAAGCTTTAGATGAAAAATATGTTGATTGTTTTGGGGGTCCTGATAAAGCTCTTAAAAGCTTTTCAAACATTCAAAAAGCAATCAATTTTGCTATGACCTCATTCTTGACAACAGGTGGAATTCGAGGCGGTTCTGAGAAGATAAATAAATTTCAGCCCCGAAGCTTTAATATGGGAATTTCTAAAAAAGCTTTTGAAGCGTCAAAAGGTTTTGGAAACATACATCCAGGTGAAGATCCGGATTTATCTATCCGTTTATGGAACTTAGGATTCGAAACAAGGCTGTTTTCTGAGGCTTTTGTGTATCATAAACGCAGAATTGACTGGGAAAAATTCTCTATTCAGGTTAAGAAATTTGGTATTGCAAGGCCTATTTTAAACAGCTGGTATCCAGAACATAATAAACTCACTTTTTTCTTTCCTACGGTTTTTATTCTGGGGTTATTATTAGCTTTTTTATTGTTAATTTTCAATATTGATATTTTATTACAATTATATTTTGTATATTTCGTTATAATTTTTCTTACAGCGAGTGTTCAGAATAAAAGTATCAAAATTGGATATTTATCAGTAATTGCTGTCTGGAAACAATTTTATGGTTACGGAACAGGATTTTTGGAATCTTTTGTAAAAGTCATTTTATTAAAGAAAAAACCACAAGAAGCTTTTCCACGTATGTTTTTTAAAATATAATATGACAAAAATAATTGGCCTGACTGGTGGAATAGGAAGCGGTAAAACAACAATTGCCAGTTTTTTTAAAGAAGAAGGTGTTCCTGTTTATATTGCTGATGATGAAGCTAAAAAGGTAATGCAGTCATCAGAAATTATAAATCAAATAAAAACTTCTTTTGGAGAGTCGCTCTTTGATAATAATGTTTTAAACCGGTCAAAATTAGCCGAAATAGTATTTAACAATAAAGAAGAATTAGAAAAGTTAAATGCAATTGTTCATCCTGCTGTAAAAAAAGATTTTCAATCCTGGCTTTTACAAAATAAAGGAATGGATTTTGTGGTGTATGAAGCAGCTATTTTGTTTGAAAGCGGCAAGTATAAAGAATTTGATTATATAGTTACCGTTACAGCACCTGAAGACGTAAGAATTGAAAGAGTAATGAAACGCGACAATTCTACAAGAGAACAGGTTTTAAGCAGAATGAAAATGCAGTGGAATGACGAAAAACGAATTTCTTTAAGCAATTTTGTAATTAATAACAGTAATCTTAAAATTGCGCGAGAAGAAGTTGGTCAAATTCTTAAAATTTTGAAAATAAAACAAAAACAGTCTTAAATGTTAATATTTGGTTAATGTATTATTTAGTATATTGTTAAAATATTAATTTTGTTTCGATGAATAAATTATTTTTTAGAATACTTGTTTTATTGATGAGTTTGTCCTTAATAGGGATAATTCTGGTACAGGTATTTTGGTTCAATTCTTCATTTAAAAATAATGAAGAGCAGTTTAAATACCACGTTACACAAGTAATTGGAAATGTTGCAGATAAACTTGAGCAGCAAGAAGAATACAGTTTTTACGACAAATACAACCGTATAAAAGACAGTACCGGTAAAATTCCACAAAAGGAAGACTTACTTGAAGTATTGTATGTACAAAGAAACACAAAAACAAATAAAACAATTGTTTATTCTAATACTCTAAGCTCTGAAGATTACGATATAGACGGATCTCTTTTTAATAAAAAATTCAGCAGCGAAAGATTTAAAAATTTCAGCTCTAAAAGAGTAACAGAAGTTTATAATAATAACAACGGAATTGATAATAATAGTTTAGGTCAAAGTATTATTCCGGATCTTAAAATTGAAAAATCCGGAAGTTTAGATATTTTAAATAAAGTTCAGCAGCAGATTCAGTATAAAGACATTGCTTCATTAACCCCCATTGAAGGTCGAATTACAAAAGATAAACTGCATAAACTATTAAAAAAGGAATTAGAAGAATACGGTGTTAAAACCAAATTCGAATACGGAATTTACAGCAGCGGTGTTCCAACCAAAATTAAATCGGATGGATTTCACTATGACAAAGAAGCAACATATAATATTCCGATATATACTGATAACGAAGGAAACAGCCGATATGAATTATCAGTTACCTTCCCAAATAAAAAGAAATTTTTATTATCTGAGTTATTAAGTATTACTATTTTATCGATAGTATTTACATTAATTATAATAGTTGCTTACACAAGTGCATTAAATCAATTACTGCGTCAAAAACATATTTCTGAAATCAAAACCGATTTTATTAATAATATGACGCACGAGTTTAAAACACCAATTGCAACGATTAACTTAGCGTTAGATGCTATTAGGAGCCCTAAAGTAATTGAAGATAAAGAAAAGGTCTATCGATATCTTCAAATGATAAGGGATGAAAATAAAAGAATGCATGCCCAGGTTGAAAATGTACTCCGTATTTCTAAATTAGAAAAAAGAGAACTTGATATTACAAAAGAACCAACTGTAGTAACTGATATTATTGACGATGCAATCGAGCATGTAAATCTAATATTAGAAGACAGAGAAGGTACGGTTGTAAAACACTATAATGCTGCAAGAACAACGTGTTTGATTAATGAAGTGCATTTTACAAACGTATTAGTTAATATTTTAGAGAATGCTATAAAGTATTCGCCGGGAACTCCCGAAATTGAAATATTTACAGAAAATGTAAAAGATATGATCCTGATAAAAGTAAGAGATCATGGATTAGGAATGAGTAAGATAGCTCAAAAACGAGTATTTGAGAAATTTTATAGAGAACATACAGGAGACCTTCATAATGTAAAAGGACACGGTTTAGGTCTTGCTTATGTAAAAAGAATTGTCGAGGATCACAATGGACAAGTATATGTTGAAAGCGAAAAAGGAAAAGGTAGCACCTTTATAATAAAAATACCATTAATAAATTAAAATATGGAAAATACTAACAAAAGAATACTTTTAGTAGAAGATGACCTAAATTTTGGGGCGGTTCTTAAAGATTATCTAATGTTAAATGACTTTGAAGTTACTTTAGCTAAAAACGGTATGGAAGGTTTCGAGAAATTCAAGAAAGATGTGTATGATTTATGTATTCTTGATGTAATGATGCCTTATAAAGATGGTTATACTTTGGCTAAAGAAATTAGAGAAAAAAATAGTGAAGTGCCTATTATATTTTTAACAGCAAAATCTATGAAAGAAGATGTGTTAAAAGGATACAAAGCAGGTGCTGATGATTATTTAAATAAACCTTTTGACTCAGAGGTTTTATTAATGAAAATTAAAGCAATCATTCAAAGAAAATCTGCTGATACAAAAGCAGAACAAGTACAATTTGAATTTAACATTGGTAAATTTCACTTAAATTCAAAATTAAGATTCTTGACTTTCCAGGATGAAGAGCCAATAAAATTATCTCCAAAAGAAAATGAATTGCTTAAAATGCTTATTCTTCATGAAAATGATTTAATGCCAAGAGAATTAGCTTTAACCAAAATTTGGAGAGATGACAACTACTTTACTTCAAGAAGTATGGACGTTTACATCGCTAAACTTAGAAAATATCTAAAATCTGACGAAGATGTTGAAATCTTAAACATTCATGGAGAAGGTTTCAGATTAGTTGTAAAGAGCAAAGTTTCTGAATAATTAATTCACCTAAAAAATATAAGCCCTGAGAAATCAGGGCTTTTTTTTATGCCTAAAAAGTAAAAAGAAATTCAGCATAATCTTGTTTCGACTAAAAAGTATACACCCTGAGAAAACAAATTAAATTTGAATTTTTCATTTCAATTTTAATTAGGAGCAATTTCCTGCTATCCGCTTGTATCTTTTTCTTGCTAAAGAAGCAAGAAAAAGGATACCGCTTCTATCAGGGCTAGAGTTTTGGTTTTTAAGTAGATACTGTGTTTTTAATGAGTTGTAAAAAAGCATTAATTTATTTTTTGAAGAATTTTCTTTAAAATAAATTTGGAAAATCAAAAAACAATTCTGAATATTTGCACACGAAAAAAATAATAACCCTTTTAAAAACGAAGAAAATGTTTGTACTTACATCGACATCACAAAGCTTTACACCAAACAGATTTGGTGCAGCTATTCTTCGTGGCTTATTTCAATCTTAGAAATACATTTTTAGATATATAAAAAAGCCCGAAGACATTTAGTTTCGGGCTTTTTTTATTCTAGACACTTCAAATTTTCCCGAAAACCGATTTTATTATTTATCCGAAAGGATAAAATGTTAAGCCTTTATGGCTTGTAATTTAATGAACTGTAATTTTTTTAATGGAAAATTATACGGTAGATGAGTATGCTTTATGTACTCGTTTTAAAAGTAAAAGAAGGAAAGAAAGATTAGCAAAGGAAGATTTTGAAAAACATTTAATTCAGTTAAGAAAACGGGAAAAAGAACTTTGGAAAAAAAGAAAAGACTTACCATTGATTCCGCTAGAAAATCCTTATCAAAAAGGATGGCAGCGCAGTTTTGTACTGAGAGAAGATGTAGCAAGATCTAGTGAAGCTGAATTTTACAGAACATTATTGGAAAAAATAAATACATGGCAGTTTTCTTCTGAAAAATCTTTTAAAAGAAAGAAAAAGAGAAAAAGAAGGAACGTATATGTTGAAAAGATTCAAACTGTAAAAGAATTCTCTGAATGGGAATGGAAAAGTCAAAAATTAGAATTGACAGAAAAAGAAAAAGCACATTTTTATAAGCGGGAACGCTGGTGCAGCAATTTCAAGCGATATAAAATTCATTATGTGTTTAATGAGCCTTGGCGTTATGTACTTCGCGTTAGCCCATACATGATAACGCATACAAAAATGGTCGATTCAGATTTGGAAAGTGAAATTCAGCTTCTTGACAATTACATAGTTAATCTTAATTTAAGAAATAAAATAAACAGATTAATACACGGCAGTTCTCTGAAATGGAGTTATTATGAAAAAGAAAACCCAAAAGAGACAAGCCCAATTAAAAATAAAAGTCTAAACACTTTGTATCAGCAATATTTAGACGAAATGATATAAATAATGGGAAATAAACTAACTGGAAAAGACCTGATTAAATTAGGTTTTCCAAAGAACAATTCAATAAATATCGCTTTAGGGCAGATAAACAGATATAGAAAAAGAGAAAAAAAGGAATCTATTCTAACAGAAGCAAAAGATGTTTTGCTAAATCCTGAAAAGTACGAAGGAAATGGAACCTGGGGAAAAGTAGCTGAAGGTTTAATTAAACCCGTTCAGGTAAGAATGCATCAGCTTAATAATACAAGAGCCCCTTTTACCATTTTTGGTGAAAATGAAATTGATCAGCAAGCAAAATTCCAATTGTATGATTCATTGAAACTGCCAGTTTCGGTAGCTGGAGCTTTAATGCCAGATGCACATTCAGGCTATGGACTGCCAATTGGCGGCGTTTTAGCAACAGATAATGCTGTAATTCCATACGGAGTTGGTGTTGATATTGGATGCCGAATGAGCCTTTCAATTTTTGATTTGCCAGCTTCTCATTTTAAAGGAAAAGAACATCAGTTAGAGGCAATTTTAAAAGACAATACAAAATTTGGAATGTATGAAACGCATGTGTCAAGAGTCGATCATGAAGTTTTTCATAAAAGCGAGTTTCAGGACATTCCATTGCTGAAAAATCTTTTACCAAAGGCCTACAAACAATTAGGGACTTCTGGAGGAGGAAACCATTTTGTGGAATTTGGAATTGCTAAAATTGAGAATCCAGAGAACGAATGGAAATTGGAAAAAGGTGAATATTTTGCTGTTCTTTCGCATAGCGGTTCGCGTGGTTTGGGTGCAAACATTGCAAAGCATTACACGTATTTGGCCACAAAACAATGTCCGTTACCAAAAAACGTACAGCATTTGGCTTGGTTAGATTTGAATACGCATGACGGTCAGGAATATTGGCTGGCAATGAATTTAGCCGGAGAATATGCAAAAGCCTGCCATGACGATATTCACAGACGAATTGCCAAAGCAATTGGAAAAAGGGTAGTGGTAACAATTGAAAACCATCACAATTTTGCCTGGAAAGAAATGGTAAATGGTCAGGAATGTATTGTACACAGAAAAGGTGCAACGCCTGCAGGTGAAGGACAATTGGGAATTATTCCCGGTTCTATGACAGCACCAGGTTACATTGTAAAAGGTAAAGGAAATGCTGATAGTTTAAATTCAGCTTCGCATGGTGCGGGACGTTTGTTTTCGCGCGCAAAATGTAAAAGCACTTTTACGCAAAGCGAAATTAAAAAGGTTTTAAAAGCCAATGATGTAACCTTGATTGGCGGCAATATTGATGAAGCGCCAATGGCATACAAAGACATTGAGAAAGTAATGGCGAATCAAACGGATTTAGTTGAAGTTTTGGGAATATTTACACCGAAGATTGTTAGAATGGACCGCTAAAAATTAAAAATTATGGAAAGATTTCAAGATGAAAATAAATGGCTGGGAAGTTTTTATAATGAGATTTTGGTTAAATGTCCAAAATGCGAATCAAAAGCAGTTGTAAAAGAAGAATTAAAGGAAAAATGTGAATGTGGAAGATGTCACAATATGGTTTTTGAATGCAAAAATTGTTTCTATAAAATGAAGGAACCAGTGTATCGATACATTGCTTTTGGAAAAGAATTTTGCAATAATTGCTTTGAAAAATTTGAATATCAATCTCAGCCGCTTAAACAGAAACCTTTAATGTATAAAACGGAATGTCCTCATTGCAATTTTCAGGAGGAATGGAAAACAAAATCGTATAGGGTTAAAGAAGAATCGAAAGTAGATAACGGTTTAGCAAAAGAAATGTGGTATGATTTGCCTCTTTGGTTTCAAAAAGAAGTTAATGGAAATCTTTTCTGGGCTTATAATCTTAATCATATCGATTATCTCGAAAGATACATAAAAGCAGATTTACGAGAAAGAAACAATGATGGGAGTGGTAATGGAACTATGGTTTCGAGACTCCCACAATTTGTAAAAGCAGCCAAAAACAGAGAAAAGCTGCTCAAAATTTTAAAGAAATGGAAAGAATAATTCAGATAACAGCGGGTCGCGGACCTGCAGAATGCACTTGGGTTGTCGCTCAAGTGCTTAAAAAAGTTTTGGAAGAAGCACAAGATCAGAATTTAGATGTGGTTTTACTGCAAAGAGAGAAAGGAGAAGAGAACGGAACAATTGAAACCGCATCAATTTCTGTAAAGGGAAAAAATGCAGATCAATTTGTGAAATCTTGGATAGGAACGATTCAATGGATTGGGCAGAGTCAGTTTAGGAAAATGCATAAACGCAAAAACTGGTTTATTGGGATTTTTGAAATCGAACCGCAAAAAAATGCATCAGTTTCAGAAAACGACATTCAATATCAGGCGATGCGAAGTTCCGGCGCCGGCGGTCAGCATGTAAACAAAGTGAGTTCAGCAATTCGTGCGACACATATTCCAACAGGAATTGCTGTTGTGGCAATGGACAGCCGTTTGCAGCACCAAAACAAAAAACTGGCAACAGAGAGATTATTAAAAAAATTAGAAGACGAGAAACTAGTTCAGCTTAAAAATCACGTAGGAAAGCAATGGGAAAATCAGCTTAATGTAGAGCGTGGAAATCCAATTAGAGTTTTTACCGGAAGTGATTTTAAAAAGAATAAAGTTGAGAAAAGCTACAAAGGAACTCGTCAGAAATTAAAAAACGATTTACGAAATGAAAACAACTGATAAATACCTTTTTCAAGCTTTGGATAATTATCCGTTTTGGCTTGAAGGAACAATAGAATCTTTAGATTATGCTTTTTCTTATGACGATAAAAACACAATGGTTTTGTGTTTGTACGGAAGGATACAGGCAGAACAATTAATGAATTATGAAGAAGCGAAATCGTATTTTCAACAGGCTTTATCGATTAATATTCATGCACTTGAAGTATATCCGTATTATTTAAAAACATTGATCTTAAATGAAGATTACGAAGAAGCACAGAAATTAATAGATTTTGCTTTAAAGGTTAAAGGAATCAATAAATCAGAGATTTACATCAAAAAAGCAATTCTGTTAGAAGTACAGCATAAATTCAAAGATGCCTTAAAAGAAATTAAGCAGGCAAAATTATATTCTATTCTACATGACTATGATTCAGGAATTAGTGAAGTTGAAAAAAGAATTAAAGGTAAAATGGATTTGTTTAAAAAGAAGAAAGAGAAGAAATTTAAGAAAGGTTCTAAAAAGAAATCGAAATGATTTTTATGTAAAGAAAAACGATGCAATTTTGCATCGTTTTTTGTTTGCCACGAATTTCACAAATTGTCACGAATTTTAAATTGAAAATCAGTGTTAATCAATTTAATCCGTTAAATCTGTGGTCTATTTTATTTCCAATGCAGCTCCAAAGCAAAACACGTTTTTTCGTCTTTTGTAATGCTGAATGTAGCTGTTGTATGATCGTCGTCTTCGCTTTCGTGAATTACCACATTATCTTGTAACGAAAGCTCTTTCATGAAATTCATTTCAAAGCTTTTTACTTCTTGTTTTATAATTCTTTTTGGATCGACATGATCCAGACACCATTCTAAGTATTTTACGTTATTGACGTGGTTTACAATATCTAAATCGGATAAATAAACTGTTTTTTCGAATACAGCTTCTTTTTCGTGGTTGATATTTATTTTAGAAAAACCTTCTGTTGTTGCTCTTTTTTCCGGGAACAATTCAAAATGTTCAAAAGGTAATGCCAATGCTTCTGGACGACGTGCTTTGGTGTTAAAAACAGCCCAATAGGTTTCGCTTCCAACAATCTTTTTTCCGTTTATGTACATTTCCAATGCACGAACAGAACGTGAATTTTCTAAACTGTTAATCCATGTTTTTACAGTTACAACATCCTGCCATTTTGGTAATGCTGTAATTTCGACACGCATTCGGCTTAAAACCCATGCCTGATCAAATTCCTGCATATCGGTAAAGCTGATTCCGCCAACTTCAGAATGTGCTGCGGCGGTTAATTGTAAAAGATTGCACAAATCAGTATATTTTAAGTAGCCGTTTGGTGTGCACTGTGTGAAATTAATTTCCCAGTCTTTGCTTAAAACTGATGTAAAATTGGGAGATATTGGCATTGTTAATTTTAGATTTTTAGATTGTTTTTAGAGTATAGAAAAAAGACTTTTGATTTTACTTTAGAAGATTTTCTATGTAATCTATAATCTGTTTTCTATCTGTTGCGTAATCAAACCATTTGGTGTTCTCGTTTCGTTTGAACCACGTTAATTGTCTTTTGGAGAATCTTCTTGTGTTTTTTTTGATTTCTTCTATTGCAAAAGGCAAGGTGAATTCTCCATCAAAATAACTAAATAATTCTCTATAACCGACAGTTTGGAGTGCATTTAACGCTTTGTTGGGATAAAGCGTTTCGGCTTCTTTTAATAATCCTTCATTCATCATGATATCAACACGCTGGTTGATTCGGCTGTAAATTATTTCTCTGCCGGCATCTAAACCAATTAGAATAGGAGTGAAGTTTCGGTTATTTTTCTTTAGGTTTAAAAACGAAGAATATGGTTTTTGAGATCCAATGCAGACTTCTACAAAGCGCATCATTCGCTGTGGATTTTGTAAAGTCTGCGGATTTTCTACAGTTATTTTTTGATAATATTCTGGATCTAGGTTTTTTAATTGTTCTTGAAGATATTCGATTCCAAGTTTTTCATAATTTGTATTTACTTCGGCGCGAACATTTGGATCTATTTCTGGAAATTCATCAAAACCTTTTAGAATGGCATCAACATACAATCCTGAACCGCCAATAAGAATAACAAAATCATTGGTTTGAAATAATTCTTCAATTTTGGCTAAAGCTTCTTTTTCGTAATCGCCAACGGTATAATTTTCGAAAATAGATTTATTTTGAATGAAATGATGCTTGGCAGAATTGAGTTCTTCCTGACTTGGAACTGCGGTTCCAATGGTCATTTCTTTGAAAAACTGACGACTGTCGCAAGAAACAATTTCGCATTTAAAATGCTGTGCCAAAGCAATACTTAAGGCTGTTTTGCCTATAGCTGTTGGTCCGACAATGGTGATTAGGTATTTCATATTTTTTAGCCCAGATGGAAATGGAAACCCCGGACTTATATTTGTTGAATTTTTTTGGTGTAAAAGAGCGACCAGCGGAAGCTCCTTTTGTGCCTTAAAAAATTACAAATATAAGGAGGAGTTGTAATGTACAGCTGGATTAGCTTCTAAAATTAATTATTAGGTAATTCGGTTCCGCATTCGTAGCAATATTTTGCATTGTCGAAATGAACTTGAGACTGGCATTTTCTGCATGTTTTTTTACCGCTTACAGAATTGTTTCTTAAACTGCTTTTGGCAAATTCGGCAGTAACGATTCCTGTTGGGACGGCGATGATTCCGTAACCTAAAATCATTACAAACGCTGCTATAAATTGTCCGAGTGGCGTTTGAGGTGAAATATCTCCGTAACCAACTGTTGTAAGAGTTACGATTGTCCAGTAAATTCCCATTGGAATGCTGGTAAATCCTGATTCTCTGCCTTCAACCAAATACATAACTGTACCAATGATTACGGTGCTGATTAAAACAAAATAAATGAATACCAGGATTTTTTCTTTGCTGGCTTCTATAGCTTCTTTTAATTGCAGGGATTGATGGTTGATTTGCGGAATATGCAAAATTTTGAATAATCGAAGAAAACGTAATGCTCTTACGATTGATAAAATACTTGCGCCAGGGAAAAAGATGGATAAATACATGGGCAAAACAGCCAATAAATCGATGATTCCGTAAAAGCTGAAAACGTATTTAACGGGTTTTTGTATTGAAATAATTCGCAATATATATTCTATTGTAAAAAATACCGTAATTACCCATTCGCATATCAACAATTGCTGGTGATATTTAGAACTGATACCTTGAACGGTATCCAGCATTATCAATAGAACGCTTAGTAAAATTAAACCCAGCAATACTAAATCGAACATTCGGCCTAATATGGTGTTGGTGCCATATAGAACAATTTTGACTTTTTCTCTAAAGATTTCGTATTGTGATTTTGTATTTTTCATATCCTTAAAGATAATGAAGGTTTCGATTTGTTAAAATTGAAGTATTTTTATTGATTTGCTTTTGCGGATATAACTCTGAATGATATTTTTTACATCTCGGTTATGCTGCATTGGAACCAGAATATTTTTTAAGATGTCGATATTCGTAATTTGATAATTAAGATCGTAATAGGCGTAACCTTTGTATATTCCGTTTTCAATTAGAATTGCACTTCGTTCATTTATATTTCTACCTCTGTCTATCAATACCATGCTTTTGTTTTCAAAGCTGTTTTCTGAAATGAATTGCTGTACTCTTAAATTGTAAACTTCTGGCGTAACTTCGCCAATGCAGGCGCCGTCACATTCTTTGATTTTATATTGAAAACACTCTTTTTTGGTTTGATATAAACCTGTAAGTTTTTGGCACAAATGGTATTTTGACGTAAATCTGAAAAGTGCATTTTTTCCTTCTTGTAAGGAAGCAAAAGAGGTAATTTCTTTTTTACGTCCGTCAGCTTTTTCCAGTCTTAAGTTGATATAACCGTTTGAATCTTTTTCGGCATATAAAGCTACAGGAAATACAGATTTTTTCTGTGAGCGATTGTATCGCGGACGATTAACTTTTACTTCCTGGCTTTCTTTTAAAAGCGCGATTAATTCGCTTCCGGTTTCGTCATACGTTATGGTAAAAACTTCTGCCTGGATTCTTTTGCTTTTGGTTGTAATTCCGGTAAAATGCTGATTGACTCTTTTTTTGATATTTTGGCTTTTGCCAATGTAAATTAAAGTGCCGTCTTCTTTATAGATATAGTAAACCCCTGTTTTAGCCGGCATTTGATTTACAATATCCAAGAATTTTGGAGAAATTCCTTTTTCTACTTCCAGCTTTATAAAATCTTTTACGATGGTTTTTTCGACATCTTTTTCTAAAAGCATTTTAAACAGCTTTGTGGTTGCCATAGCATCACCGCTTGCACGGTGTCTGTCGGCCATAGGGATTCCAAGTGCGCGAACTAGTTTTCCTAAGCTGTAAGAAGGCTGTTCTGGAATTAGTTTTTTTGCTAATTCTACTGTGCAAAGCGTTTTGGCTTCGAAATCATAACCCAAACGACGAAATTCGGTTCTAAGGATTCTATAGTCGAAAGAAGCATTATGAGCTACAATAACGCAATCCGTAGTGATTTCTATAATTCGTTTAGCAACTTCGTAGAATTTTGGTGCAGAACGTAACATAGCATTATTAATTCCGGTCAGTTTTACTACGAAAGGCTGAATGGGAATTTCAGGATTGACAAGGCTGATGAATTGATCAACTACTTCATGCCCATCAAATTTGTAGATAGCGATTTCAGTAATTCCCTCTTCATTAAATTGTCCCCCAGTGGTTTCTATGTCTAGTATTGCGTACATATTCAATGTCAATGTCAAAAATCAATGGCAATTACAATATCAAAACTCAATATCAATTTTGAAAATTGTTATTGTAATTGCCATTGTCATTGGTATTGAAAATTATCTTTTGTTTATTATCATTTTTGATGAAATTGCAATTAATTGCTCTACTTCAATCAGAAGTTTGCTTCTTTTGCTGTCATCTCCTTCTTTAATGTAATCTAGAATTTTTAATGAGTTTCTGGATTCTTTCAACTCTTTTACTACTAACGAAACTTTAAAATAAAATCTTTATCTGTGACTGTTCCTTGTGCTTCTCCAAAATTTAAAGATGCACTTCCAGATGATCTAATTAATTGATTTTTATAATATTCGTTTTCAAATAGTCTTTCTAATTGTCTTGTAAAGAAAATACATTCTCCAGCAAAACGAACTAATCGATCTTCAAAATTGAATATTTTTTCCATTTAAAACTTTTCCACTTTTAAAATTGACATTGATTTTTGTAATTTTAATTGATATTGAAAAATTATCTGCCTCCAAAAATGCTGCTTCCAATGCGTACCATTGTGCTTCCGCATTCTATTGCCAATTGATAATCTCCAGACATTCCCATCGATATGGTGTTCAGGCTGCAGTTTTCAGTTTTCAGATTTTTTATCGAATCAAAAATGGATTTTAAATGGGTAAATTCTTTTTTTATCTGGTTTTGATCTTCTGTGAATGTTGCCATTCCCATTAAACCTAAGATACGAATATTTTTTAACTCTTTAAACTCCACAGAAGTTAAAAGTTCATTTAATTCGTTTTCGTCTAGACCAAATTTAGATTCTTCTTCAGCAATATATATTTGAAGAAGACAATCTATTGTTCTGCTGTTTTTTAAAGCTTGTTTATTGATTTCCTGTAATAATTTCAAACTGTCAACACCATGAATCAAAGTTACATACGGAGCCATAAATTTGACCTTATTCGACTGAACATGACCAATCATATGCCATTGAATGTCTTTTGGCATTTGTTCCCATTTCTCAGTCATTTCCTGTATTTTGTTTTCTCCAAAAATACGCTGTCTAGCTTCATAAGCCTGCATCAAATCAGATACTGGTTTTGTTTTTGAAACAGCAACCAGAGTTACATGTTCAGGTAAAGTTGCTTTAATTGTATTTAAATTCGATTGAATCGACATGATATTTCTTTTTTATAAAAACTGTTTCGAGATTTTCTCAGCTTTTTTGCTTTCGCTGTAATCGTAAAAACCTTCACCGGATTTAACCCCAAGTTTACCAGCTCTTACCATATTTACTAAAAGCGGGCAAGGAGCATATTTAGGATTTTTGAATCCGTCGTACATTACATTTAGAATTGCAAGACAAACATCAAGTCCAATAAAATCGGCCAATTGAAGTGGTCCCATTGGGTGTCCCATTCCTAATTTCATTACCGTATCTATTTCGTAAACTCCGGCAACTTTATTGTATAACGTTTCGATGGCTTCGTTTAGCATTGGCATTAAAATTCTGTTTGCTACAAAACCTGGATAATCGTTTACTTCTACAGGAACTTTACCTAATTTTTCAGATAAAGTCATGATGATTTTAGTTACTTCATCGCTGGTATTATATCCGCGGATGATTTCAACCAATTTCATAATTGGCACAGGATTCATAAAGTGCATTCCGATAACACGTTCAGGATGTGCCACAACAGCTCCGATTTGTGTAATTGAAATAGAAGAAGTATTGGTTGCTAAAATGGTATTGTGCGAGCAATATTCGTTTAATTGCTTAAAGATGTTTAGTTTTAATTCAACGTTTTCAGTTGCTGCTTCTACTACTAAATCAACTCCAACAACACCGTCTTTTAAATCTGTATAAGTGATGATATTGGTAATAGTTTTGGCAACATCTTCCTGAGTAATCGTTCCTTTAGATAACATACGGTCTAAGTTGGCAGCAATTGTTGCCATTCCTTTATCTAATGATTTTTCAGAAACATCGATTAATTTTACGGTAAATCCGCTTTGTGCAAAAGTGTGGGCAATTCCGTTACCCATTGTTCCTGCTCCAATTACAGCTATTGTTTTCATTTTTTGCTAGATATTTTTTTATGATTTAGCCACGAATTCACCAAATAATTCGTGAATTCGTGGCTAATTTATTTTGATTTTTTTTAAACTATTTATCGAAACAATCAATAATTTGATAAGCAACACGCAATGCATCTGTTGCCTGTTCAAGTGTTACAACTGGAGTTGTATTATTGTTAATTGCATCTGCAAATGAATTTAATTCATCTAAGATCGCATTGTTTTGTTCAACATCTGGATTAGTAAAATAAATTTGTTTTTTTACACCTTCTGCATTCTGTAAAATCATATCAAAATCTCCAGGGACTTCTGGTGCATCTTTCATGCGAACTACTTCGCATTTTTTCTCTAAAAAGTCAACAGAAATGTAAGCATCTTTTTGAAAGAAACGTGATTTACGCATGTTTTTCAATGAAATTCGGCTTGCTGTTAAGTTGGCAACGCAGCCATTTTCAAATTCGATTCTTGCGTTGGCAATATCCGGAGTTTCACTGATAACTGAAACACCGCTTGCATTGATGCTTTTTACTTTAGATTTTACAACGCTCAAAATAGCGTCGATATCATGTATCATTAAATCTAAAACCACAGGAACATCGGTACCTCGCGGATTAAATTCTGCCAAACGATGTGTTTCTATAAACATCGGATTTTCGATCATTTCTTTTGTAGCGATAAAAGCAGGATTAAAACGCTCAACATGACCTACTTGTCCTTTTACGTTGTGTTCTTTGGCTAAAGCAATAATTTCTTCAGCTTCTTCAACTGTATTGGCAATTGGTTTTTCTATAAAGATATGTTTTCCTGATTTTATGGCAACTTTTGCACATTTGTAATGTGAAAGTGTAGGAGTAACAATGTCAATCACGTCGACAGCGTGAATAAGTTTGGCAATTGTGCTGAAATTTTTATAGCCAAACTCTTTTGAGATTCTTTCGGCATTTTCTTGATTTTCGTCGTAAAATCCAACTAATTCGTATTTGTCAGATTGTTGTAATAAGCGTAAATGTATTTTACCAAGATGACCAGCACCTAAAACTCCTACTTTTAACATGAGAATGTATTTTAAACAAAAATATAATTTATTTGTTTAACGTGAAAATGAATTCATCTAATTGTGAGTTATGAATTGTGAATTGTAAATTATTTGCTGTCACTTTTGACTTTCGATATTTAACTTTCGACTGTATTAATTTATTATTTAAAAATCAATATTTGAAATCCTGTTTTGTTTCTTATTTTTGCGAAAATAAAACCTACCCATTTTGAAAGACACTGCCAAACATCAAGGACTTCGTAATCAATTAGTAACCACTTTAGAGCAAAAAGGTATTACTGACAGAGCTGTTTTAGATGCGATAAAAAAAATCCCAAGACACCTTTTTTTGAATTCTAGTTTTGAAGATTTTGCTTATCAGGACAAAGCGTTTCCTATTGGTGCCGGGCAGACTATTTCTCAGCCTTACACGGTTGCTTTTCAGTCACAATTACTTGAAGTTAAGAAGGATCACAAAGTTCTGGAAATAGGAACGGGTTCTGGTTATCAAACTGCCGTTTTATTTATGCTTGGTGCTAAAGTGTATACGGTTGAGAGACAAAGTGAACTATTTAAAACAACATCTAATTTATTTCCGAAATTAAATATCCGCCCCAAACACGTTACGTTTGGAGATGGTTATAAAGGATTACCAAATTTTGCACCATTTGACAGTATTATAGTTACAGCGGGTGCGCCATTTATTCCGCAGCCATTAATGGCACAATTAAAAATAGGAGGAAGGCTTGTTATTCCGTTAGGAGAAGATGTTCAGATTATGACTTTATTGATTAGAAAGAATGAAACACAATTTGAAAAACATGAGTTTGGAGAATTTAGATTTGTTCCTTTATTAGAAGATAAAAATTAATAGAAAGCCCGGTTTTTAACTGGGCTTTTTTATTTTTCGACTAATTCTATCGCTCTTTTTAGATTTTCTTTTTCAATTCTAGTGATATAATTAATAAAAATTGATGTATCATTCTGGGTTTGACTTTTCTCCAAAATAGAAAAATATTCATCGATACTCTTTTGGTCTTCTTCTATTGTGGTGTATGTGTAATTGTATTGCATTAAAATCCAGTTTAATGCTAGGTTAGCCATTTGTAAATTTCCATTCGCAAAAGGCTTAATTTCAAGTATTTTTAAATGCGCTTCAGAGGCAAGAATTATTGGGTGAAGATTGTTTTTTTGTGATTCATGCCAATTGAAAAATAAATTCATTTCGCGTGTAATAACTGGATCATTTATATATTTTCCAGAATTTTCAGATTCAAATCCTTTGAAAATTAAATTATGAAGTAAAAGAAAATCTTTTTCATTTAAAGATGTTTTCTTTTGAGTTAAATCTTTAATGTAAAACACTGCTTCTTGAAAATTAATGGCTTCAAGATGACTTTGCATGCTTTTTCCGGAAATAGTTAGTCCATCATTTATAACCAATTTGGTTTCTTCTAGTGTTAGTGGATTTTTATTTAAATGAATACTTTTAAAAACAAACTCTAATTCTAAAGTTTTTGAAATCTGACGGAGCTCAAAATGATTAAAGGAATGGATTTTATTTTTTAAGATTTCAATTTCATCTAAAATATTTTGAATAGAAGATATTATAGCAGAATTGATTTCTTTTTTGTTGTTTTGAATTTCTTGTTCAGCTAAAATTAAAGCTTTCAGTGCAAATTCTTCATCACCAATTTCATAAAGTATCTTTTCTTTAAGCCAGGTAATCATTAAAGTTTCATAATCAATTTCTAAAAGCTGAGATAATTTAATAACCTGATCTTTGGTTGGTTTTCGTGTTCCAGATTCAAATTTACTGATCAATGCCTGATCGATTCCGGCAAGCTGAGCCAATTCTCTCGTTTTTAGCCCTTTTTGTTCTCTTGCATTTTTTAAAAGTGATTTCATTTTTGATGAAATTTAAAGTCTTGACAAAAATAGTCATTTGTTTAGTCATAAAAAAAGCAGCATTTAAGCTGCTTTTTGTTTCTCTTATTTTGGAGGTAATGAGCCGTCTTTTCTCATTTCTTTTACAACTGCCTGCATTATAGCATCTACAGTTTGTCCTACATCTGTTACGTAATCAGATCTTGTGGTTCCGGTCCAGATTAATTTGTTTTCTTTTAGCGAAAAAATATTGGTTTCTACCATGTAATAAGTTGTTTCCTGATAATATCCCGGATCGTAGAAAGCCGGTGAATACATTCCGTACCAGTTTCCAAAACCGTATCCGTACATTCCGGAATATAAACCATCAAAGCCTCCGTAATACATTCCTGTATAACTTCCAGGAACGTAAGTAGTTTCTTTTTCAGTACTTACTAAACGCATCGTGACAACCCCGTCAAAATTTTCATCTTGAAGGATTTTTAATTTTTGTTCCTGCGTAAGGTGTTTGGTAGTTTCGTTTAGATATTGATAGGAAGTTTTAAAAATAGGATTGCTTGCAGCGATTCTGTTTTCGGCAATTCTTCTTGAAGCTTCGTCTTTAACGAGGGCAACTACTAAGACTTTTTTAAAATGTTCCTGAGCAACTGTTATTTTTGGATCTCTCCAGCTGTTTACAATAGTTGTATTACTGCCGCAGCTTGAAAGTGACAGAATTACAATGAGTAGAATTAAGTACTTTTTCATATTTTACAGTTATATGTTTGTAGTAAAAATAACTATAAAATTTTGATAAACACAGATTTAAGTAATTAAATCCGTGTTTAGTTATATGCTTTTTTAATTCTGTCTAAGTCGCGTTTTGTATCCTGCTCTTTTAGAGATTCACGTTTGTCGTAGTTTTTCTTTCCTTTACAAAGACCAATCTGCAGTTTTGCAAGACCTTTTTCATTGGTAAACAATTTTAAAGGCACAATAGTAAGACCTTTTGCCTGAACACTTTTATGAAGGTTTTTTAATTCTTTTTTATTCAAAAGCAATTTTCGTTCACTTCTTGATTTATGGTTGAATTGATTCCCAAATGAATATTCCTCTATATAAGTATTGATTGCAAAAAGTTCCATCCCGCTGAATTCGCAGAAGCTTTCTGTAATATTCGCTTTTCCTAAACGTATCGATTTAATTTCGGTTCCTGCCAAAACAATTCCGGCAGTATAGGTGTCGATTATTTCGTAATCAAACCGGGCTCTTTTATTAAGTATATTGACTGATTTTAACATGGGTACAAAAGTAAGAAAATTGCAGGAATATAAACTGCTCAAATATAATTAAAGATTTTTTTTAATCTATGATTTTAATCATCCTTCTCAAAAATGCTTACAAGTAAGTTTGTCCTGTAATTCAAAAACAAATTTATAATGAAAAAAATTGTAACATTAGTCAGTATTGTGTTAATGGGCTTAACCGCTAAGGCTCAGGATTCAGCTCAAGGACTAAAAGGAGCTTGGTTTGCAACCTCTCAATTCGGTTATCAGCAGACAAAAACTGCAGACGAAAAAAATACGAGTTTATCTGTACTTCCAATCGTGGGTACATTTGTAACTCCATCTGTAGCCGTTGGAGCAGGATTCGGATTAATTAACATTAAAGCCGAGTCAAATGCAGGCACAGCTGCAAAAACAGATTTAATTGTTATTCAGCCTTTAGTTAGAAAATATTGGAATGTAGCTGGTTCATTGTACTTCTTCGGACAGGCAGCGATACCAGTTATTACCGGAAAAGAAAAAGAAAGCGAGTTAAAAGTTAATCAGGTAGGATTATCAGTATCAGGAGGTTTTGATTATTTCATTACAAAAAACTTCTCTGTAGAGTTCTCTTACGATTTGGCTAATTTTACTTCTACAACTCTAGAGCCTAAAAATGGAGAAAAAACGACTGTTACAAATTTTGGATTGGCGCATGTTGCAAATGTTGACCCATTTTACAATACAGCTTTAGCAGGAAGTAATCCAAATTTAACTTCTCCGCTTTCTTTTGGATTTAAATTCATATTCTAATTTAGCGGATTGTTTTAGGTCAATTCCGTAATTTTGCAAAAAAGACCGTGCTTTTTTAAGTACGGTCTTTTAGTATTATTTAATATATAAATTAAAATGGAAAGCAAATCTAAAGATCCGCTTCACGGAATTACACTTCAAAAAATTGTTGAAACTCTTGTAGATTATTATGGTTTTGATACTTTAGGAGAATTAATTCCAATTAAGTGTTTTATATCAAATCCAAGCTTGAAATCGAGTCTTACTTTTTTAAGAAAAACAGATTGGGCAAGAAAGAAAGTGGAAGATTTGTATATAAAATCACTTCCTAAATTCAGCTGATTTACAATTTATAAGAAATCATCACACCGCCGCGGTACGGAAGCCATTCGCCGCTTTTATTGTAGTTAGGGGCTTTTTCATATCTTCCGGGAGTACCATCATTATAATATCCATGATAAAAACCTTGGTGCCAGCCGCCGCCAACAAAAATATCAAGTAAAAATTTATCGCTGAGTTTTACATTATAACCAACTGTAGCACCTAGTCTATAACCAAAACCATCTTCATATTTGTTACTGTCCCAGTAATTCCATTTTTGAAGTTCATATTTATCAGCACCTACATGACCTCCGACATAAAAACCATTGTATTTTTCTTTAAAATGGTAACGGATTTCTGGAGTTGCCGTATAAAATTTCATAGGAGAATGACCGTCAAATGATTCCCAAAAAGAAGCCATAACGTCAAAACTAAAAGTTGTTTTTTCGCCAATACTGGTTTCAACTCCAATATTTGGTACGCCAACTAAAGCTGTTACACCATTAAATTTGATAAAAGTCTGACTTTGTAATTGAATAGATATAAGAAGAACGGTAAGGGCGAATATTTTTTTCATGGTATTTTAAATCGCAGGGAATAATTTATTTTGGGGCAAATATAACTCAACTAAAACCTTAGTATTAAAGATTAACGGACTTTTAACAGGATTATTTTGGTCAGAAATAATTATATTTTTCTAATTATTTAGTAATGAGTAAATTACTTTATCGAGGAATTTTCCTTCCCAAAATTCGGCTTCTCTTAAATGAGCTTCTTTAACAAAACCGCATTTTTGTAAGACTTTTTCTGATGCGTAATTTTCAGGATCAATCACAGCTTCAATAGAATGTAATTTTAAATTTTCAAAACCATATTTTAGCAATACGTTTACTGCTTCGGGAATAATTCCTTTTCCGTGAAAATCTGGAGACAGCATATAGCCAATTTCGGCGCGGTAATTTTCAGGCTGCATTCTGTAATAGCCAATTATTCCTAAAAGTTTAGGATTGCCTTTTAAAGTTATTGCCCAATTGATTCCAATATTTGTTTCAATTTTTTCTTCGATCATCGCAATGTGCAGTAAGGCGTCTTCATTGTCTTTAACTAATGGCCTTGGGATGAATTTCATAGTTTCAGGATTCGATCTCAATTCGAATACTTCGTTAACGTCATCATTTGTAATTCTTCTTAAAAGTAAACGCTCGGTTTCGATTACAGGAAATGGATTAAAATTGAATTCTAACATTATGATATTATTTTAATACTAAATTGAGAATGGAAAGATTGATCGATTTCTAAAACCAAAATACCTTCTTTTTTAAATAAATCACCTGAATTATCTGCAGTGTCTGAGTAGCCAAACCATGGTTCTATACAAACAAATGGCGCCTGGTCTTTTGTCCAGATTCCTAAGCTTGGAAAATCTTCAAAATCAACCTGAACGTAAGGTTTTTTATTTTCAAGTATAGTTAATGAATTTGATTCTAGTGTTTTAAAAACTAAAGCATCATTTTCAAAAAGTTTATAAGTTAACGGAACGACATTTTCTGTAGTTTTTAGAGTTTCAGTTTTATTTGAAATTAGATCATTCTCTAAAAGATTATACTTTAAAGGTTCTTGTTTTTCAAATTTAAAAGAATAGTTCTCGAAATTTTCAGGAAGCGCAATTGCAGGATGTGCTCCAATAGAAAATGGCATTTTAGTTTCACCTTTATTAATTACGATATATTCTATGTTTAAAGAAGTGTTTTCAAGCGTATAAATAAGCTGTAATTCAAATTCGAAAGGGTATTTTTTTAAAGTTTCGGCATTTGATTCTAACGAAAAAACAGCACTATTTCCTGTTTTCTCAATCAATTTAAATTCCATATCTCTTGCAAAACCATGTCTTGACAGTTGATATTCTTTTTTATCAATAGTATAAGTATTGTTCTTTAATGTACCTACAATTGGAAACAAAACAGGTGAGTGTTTACCCCAAAAATCAGGATTTCCTTCCCAGATATATTCTTTGTTTTGATTGTCTTTTAAAGAAAATAATTCTGCTCCTGCATGTTTGATAGAAGCTTTAAGTATTGAGTTTGATATTGTTGTATCCAAAATAATAGAATTGAAATAGAATTAAGTTTTAAATCGTGATGTAAATATATTTTATAAATTTTGTTTTTTAGGAAAAATACTCTGAATTATTTTTTTGATAAAATTTTGCTAAAATTAAATTTAAGCTTAACTATTCCTCTGCAAATAGCTTTTTTTTTCATTAATTTGCTACATAAACAGCTAAAAAATATGAAAAAGCAATCTGCAAAAGCCATACTAACCGCGGCTTTATTTTTTGGGATTTCTTCAGTCTGGGCGCAGCAAACGTCTCCGGCGGCGACAGCAAATCCGGTAAACAATTATAATTATCACGATGCCTTTGGTCCGCATTTTTATACAAAAAATGGAACAACGACCCGTACAGCAAGCGGTCAGCCGGGAGCAGAATACTGGCAGAACAGAGCCGATTATCAAATCACAGCAAAATTAAATGGTACTACAAATGAAATTGTAGGTACAGATGAAATTACATATACTAATAATAGTCCTGATAAATTAGGTTTTCTTTGGTTGAATTTAGATCAGAATTTATTTAAAGAAGATTCTAGAGGAAACGCTGTTGTGCCATTGACAGGAAGCCGTAACGGAGCTCAAGGGCAGGTTTTTGACGGAGGAAACAAAATTAAATCTGTAAAAGTGATTTCCGGAGGGAAAAACAAAACAGAAGTTGCAGCAAAATATATCGTTACAGATACTAGAATGCAGATATTTCTTCCACAGGAATTAGCAGCAAAAGGAGGTTCTGTAAAAATTAAAATCGAATTTTCATTCATTGCGCCATTTGAAGGTTCTGACAGAATGGGGGTTTTGGAAACTAAAAACGGAAAAATCTTTACAATTGCACAATGGTACCCTCGTATGTGTGTATACGATGATGTACGCGGATGGAACACAGCTCCTTATTTAGGCGCTTCAGAGTTTTACTTAGAATATGGTGATTTTGATGTAAAATTGACAGTTCCGGGGAATCACTTTGTAGTTGCTTCTGGTGAATTAATAAATGGTCAGGAAGTGTTTTCTGCAGATCATTTCAAAAAATATAAGGATGCTGCAAACAGCGATAAAACGGTAACAATTCGTTCTGAACAAGAAGCAAATTCAGCTTCAAATGCAAATGCAGGAACAGAGAAAACATGGCATTATAAAATTAAAAATGCACGTGATTTTTCTTGGGCATCATCTCCGGCTTTTATCTTAGATGGAGCAAAAATTAATCTTCCAAGCGGAAAAAAATCTTTAGCATTATCTGCCTATCCTGTTGAAAGTGCCGGACAAGGTGCTTACGGACGTTCTACTGAATATGTAAAAGCATCAATCGAACATTATTCTAAACAATGGTTCGAATATCCTTATCCCGCTGCTACAAACGTTGCTGGAAATGAAGGAGGAATGGAATATCCAGGAATTGTTTTCTGCGGATGGAAATCTAAAGGGCAAGATTTATGGGGAGTTACAGACCACGAATTTGGCCACATTTGGTTCCCAATGATTGTAGGTTCAAACGAAAGATTATTCGGCTGGATGGATGAAGGATTTAATACTTTTATTAACTCATTAAGTACAGCTGCTTTTAATAATGGAGAATACAAAGAACCTGCAACAGATTTACACGAGCAGGCTGAGCCTTTTACAAGACCTGATTTAGAAACCATTATGAGTTCTCCTGATAATATGAAGGAAGGAAATATAGGTATGTTATGTTACTTTAAACCAAGTGCAGGTCTGGTAATCTTAAGAGAACAAATTTTAGGGAAAGAACGTTTCGATACAGCTTTTAGAACTTATATTGAGCGTTGGGCTTACAAACACCCACAGCCGGATGATTTCTTCAGATCTATGGAAAATGTAGCAGGAGAAGACTTAAGCTGGTTCTGGAGAAGCTGGTTCGTAAATAACTGGCGTTTTGATCAGGGAATCAATTCGATTAAATATGTAAAAAATGATCCTGCAAAAGGAGTTATTATTACTGTTGAGAATTTTGATAAAATGCCAATGCCGATTGTTTTAGATGTTAAAACAAAAAGCGGTAAAGTAAGCAGAGTAAATCTTCCTGTAGAAATTTGGCAGCGTAATAACAGCTGGTCTTTCAAGCACAATTCTACAGAAGAAATTGAAAGCATCACTTTAGATCCAGATCACGCTTTTCCAGATAATAATACATCAAACAATGTTTGGACAGCTGGAAAAGGTAAAGTAGAAAAAGACATAATTTTAGATCCATATTTAGGAATGTTTTCGACTTCAAGAGCACCTCTTAAAATTGAAGTTACAGAGAAAAACAGCACAATGTATTTTGAAATTACAGATTTTCCGAAGTTTTCAGTTAAACCAGTAGAAAACGAAAAAGACACATTTGAATCTAAAGGAGCTGGTTTAAAATTCAAATACAATGAAGCAAAAACAGGTTTTGATATGATTGTTACAGGCAGCGGGCAAGTGATTCCGTTTACAAAAAGCTAAATACAAAACTCCAAATAATGTAAACCCGATGGTATTTTTACTATCGGGTTTTTCTTTTGTTTAAACTTTTCAGAGTTTCAAGTTTATTTAGTCAAGTTAGAAAAAAAAGAAAACCTCAGAACCTTAGTGACTTAGAATCTTAGTATCTCTAAAAATAACTTTTCATTAAAAAAATGTTAGAATTTTAATTTTTTGTTTTGTAAATAAAAAAAAGATGTACTTTTGCACCGATGAATAAAATAAGTTTACATATAACTTCTTTGTCACGGACAAACTCACCGATTACTTCTCCCGAAGTACGGACACTATCTCTATAGTGTTCACTGAGTTTTATAGCCGTATATTTATTCATATCCATTTTTCATTTTGAAATCACATAATTTGTCCATTGGACAAACATATCCTAAAAGTATTTATTATTTTGTAAATTTTCTTAGTCAAGTTTTTGATTTAGAGAGTGTTACTTTTGTTTTGCTTAATTTTATTGGATTCAATTCTGGATTTCAAACTAAACAACATGCTTTAATTTTTAACTCTAACTTCAATTATTGAAATGAAGATCTCTATTGTTGTTACCCAGGAAGAACACTTCAAATTCGCACAAGAAATCTGCGATACGATAGAATCATCTGCCTTGTTAAGAGGTACGGGGATTGCTAAAAGAACTCCTGAGTACATTCAGAAAAAAATGTCGAATGGTGATGCGATGATTGCTCTGGCTGATGGAAAATTTGCAGGTTTTTGTTACATCGAAAGCTGGGAACACGGAAAGTTCGTGGCACATTCCGGCTTAATTGTACACCCTGACTATAGAAGTTTAGGATTGGCAAAAAAGATAAAATCAAAAGTATTTGATTATTCTTTGCAGCGATATCCAGATGCTAAAATATTTGGAATTACAACCGGTTTGGCAGTAATGAAAATTAACTCTGATTTAGGCTATAAACCAGTTCCGTTCTCAGAATTAACAACCGATCCAAGTTTCTGGGCAGGCTGTAAAACCTGTACTAACTTCCCAATTTTACAGAGCAAAGAAAACAAAATGTGTCTTTGCACCGGAATGTTATACGACCCAAAAGAAAAACAAAAAACACCGCCGAGACACCCTTTTAATGAGGCTGTTTTAAGCAGACTTAAAAAAATCAAACAGGCTTTATTCTTAAACAAAATATTGTCATTTATTTTTTTATTCAAAATTTAATCAAAAAGAAATCTCAAACTGCTATATACGAAAGTATTAGCCTAAATTATAAAAAATGAAAAAAGTAGTATTAGCTTATAGCGGAGGATTAGATACCTCGTATTGTTTGAAATATTTAAAAAATGAAAAAGGATACGAAGTTCACACTGTTCTTGTAGACACAGGAGGATTTTCTGCTGAAGAATTAACAGCTATTGAAAAAAGAGCATATGAGTTAGGAAGTGCGCAGCATGCCAACTTAACAATTTTAGACAAATATTACGATAAAGCTATAAAATACCTGATTTTTGGAAATGTATTAAAAAATAATACATACCCATTATCAGTAAGTGCAGAGCGTGTTTTTCAAGCAATTGAAGCTATAAAATATGCAAAAAAAGTTGGAGCGACTGCAATCGCTCACGGAAGTACAGGTGCTGGAAACGACCAAATTCGTTTTGATTTGATTTTCCAGACCATTGCTCCAGAAATCGAAATTATTACTCCAATTAGAGATTTAAAATTATCAAGACAAGAAGAAGTTGATTATTTGGCTCAAAACGGAGTTCACTACTCTTGGGAAAAAGCACAATATTCTATCAATAAAGGACTTTGGGGAACAAGCGTTGGAGGAAAAGAAACTTTAACTTCTAGTCAGCCATTGCCAAGTGAAGCATATCCTTCTCAATTGCAAAAAGAAGGTGAAGAGAAAGTGACACTTCATTTTGAGCAAGGAGAGTTAGTTGGTTTAAACGGAAAAACTGATAAACCTTCAAATAATATTGTGGCTCTTGAAAAATTGGCAAGTGCTTATGCGATTGGTAGAGATATTCACGTTGGAGATACGATTATTGGAATTAAAGGAAGAGTTGGTTTTGAAGCAGCAGCTCCGTTAATTATCATCAAAGCGCACCATTTATTGGAGAAACACACTCTTGGAAAATGGCAGCAATATTGGAAAGAACAATTAGGAAACTGGTACGGAATGTTATTCCACGAAGGTCAGTTTTTAGATCCAGTGATGAGAAACATTGAAACTTTCTTGCAAGACACTCAAAAAACAGTAAACGGAACGGTGACAGTTTCATTAAAACCATACCATTTCTCACTTGACGGAATCGAATCTGAAAACGATTTAATGAACACAGGTTTTGGTCAATACGGGGAAATGAACAATGCCTGGACATCTGACGATGCAAAAGGATTTATCAAGATTTTAGGAAATGCACAAAACATATTCTCATCTGTAAACAAATTAGATCATGATTAATGTCGGAATTATTGGTGGTTCGGGCTACACAGCCGGAGAACTCATCAGAATTTTAATGTATCACCCAAAAGTAAACATCGATTTTGTTTACAGTACAACAAATGCTGGAAAACCGCTTTCTGTAGCGCACCACGATTTGATGGGTGATATCGAAATGAATTTTACAGATGAAATTAATCCAAATGTGAATGTTGTTTTCTTGTGTTTAGGTCACGGAAAATCGATTTCATTTTTGAAAGAAAATCAGTTTGCAAGCCATACTAAAATCATCGATTTAGGAAATGATTTCAGATTGAATAAAGACGCTCATTTCGAAGGAAAAGATTTCGTTTACGGATTGCCAGAGATCAATAAAGCGGAAATCAAAAAGACAAATTATATCGCCAATCCAGGCTGTTTTGCAACTGCTATTCAGTTGGCTTTATTACCTTTAGCAAAACACAATTTGTTGAATAATGATGTTCATATTAATGCTACAACCGGAAGTACAGGAGCAGGAGTAAGTCTTTCAGAAACTTCTCATTTCAGTTGGAGAAACAACAATATGTCGCATTACAAAGCTTTTGAACATCAGCATTTAGGTGAAATCGGAGAAAGTTTAGTTCAGTTGCAGGATGATTTTGACAGCGAATTGCTTTTTATTCCAAACAGAGGAGATTTTCCAAGAGGAATTTTTGCAACCTTATATACATTGTGCGATGATAGTTTGGAACAATTAGTAGCGAAATACGAAGAGTTTTACAAAAATGAGCCTTTTGTAACCGTTACCACAACAAACATCAACATGAAACAAGTGGTGCAAACGAATAAATGTATTATTAGTTTATTGAAAAAAGGAAACCGGGTTCTCATAACATCAATTATCGATAACTTAACCAAAGGTGCTTCAGGACAAGCGATTCAAAACATGAATTTAATGTTCGGTTTAGAAGAAACCACAGGTTTACATTTGAAACCAAGCGGATTTTAATATAAAAGTTGATGGTTGTTGGTTTATAGTTTATGGAAACATCACATAAGACCATCAACCAACAACAATCAACCAACAACTAAAAAGAAAAAATGAACTTATTCAACGTTTACCCATTATACGACATAACTCCAGTAAAAGCAGTAGATTGTACAATTATTGATGACAAAGGAGTAGAATATTTAGATTTATACAGCGGACATGGTGTGATTTCTATCGGACACACACAACCGGATTATGTAGCAAAACTAAAGAATCAATTAGACCATTTAGGTTTTTATTCGAATGCAATTCAAAATCCTTTACAGGTGGAATTGGCTCAGAAGTTAGGAAAGCTTTCTGGTTTAGAAGATTACGAATTGTTTTTATGCAGTTCGGGTGCCGAAGCCAACGAGAATGCTCTAAAATTAGCTTCTTTCCACAATGGAAAATCAAGAGTTGTGGCTTTTGATAATTCTTTCCACGGAAGAACTTCTGCAGCGGTTGCGGTTACTGATAACAAAAAAATTGTTGCGCCAATAAATGCACAGCAGGAAGTAACCTTTTTGCCTTTAAACCAAATCGAATTAGTTGAAGCTGAATTGGCTAAAGGAGATGTTACGGCTGTAATTATCGAAGGGATTCAAGGAGTTGGAGGTTTAGATCAAGGAACAACTGAGTTTTTCCAGGCTTTAGAAAAAGCATGTAAAAAACATGATGTTGTTTTAATTTTAGATGAAGTGCAGTCAGGATACGGAAGAAGTGGAAAATTCTTCGCTTTCCAGCATCACGGAATCAACGCTGATATTATTTCAGTTGCGAAAGGAATGGGGAATGGTTTCCCAGTTGGAGCGATTTTGATTTCTCCAAAATTTGAAGCAAGTTTCGGATTGTTAGGCACAACTTTCGGCGGAAGCCATTTATCTTGTGCAGCAGGAATTGCAGTTTTGGATGTAATTGAAAAACTGGATTTACAAAAAAATGTAAACGAAGTTTATGAATATTTCTTAGAGAAAATCAAAGAAGTAGAAGGAATCAAACAAGTAAAAGGAAAAGGATTAATGCTTGGAGTAGAGTTTGATTTTGATGTTGCAGCTTTAAGAAAGAAATTAATCATCGAAAAACACATTTTTACAGGAAGTGCCAACAATAAAAATCTATTAAGAATTTTACCGCCTCTAACTGTCAAAAAAGCAGATATCGATACGTTTGTAAAAGCTTTAAAAGAAAGTTTAGAAGAACTTAAAAACTAAGTTTGCCGATAACTGTTAATTCGTTTAATCGTTTAATTGGTTAATCGATTAAACGAATTAACGATTAACCAATTAAACCAAAATAAAATGAAACCATTATCAATTGAAATACGCAATGTGGTTTTGCGGACTATGGCAAAGCTGGTCGAGCAGGAGCGGAATGAGATAATCCTAACTAATCAGGAAGATCTTGCCGATTATGACGGCTCAGATTTAGCGATGGAAGAACGCTTAAAAGTAGATGATAAAAAAGTCGACGAGATGATTTTATCATTAAACCAACTAGCTTCTCAGGAAGATCCTGTTGGCGTTGAGCGTTTTCATTTTACTCATGATAATGGAATAAAAGTGGTCAATAAAACTGCTGCTTTTGGAACGATTTTAATTATTTACGAATCTCGTCCGGATGTTACCATAGAAGCGGGAGGAATTGCCTTTAAATCCGGAAATAAGATCTTATTAAAAGGAGGAAAAGAATCTTTAAAATCAAACTTAAAAATCGTAAGTCTTTGGCACAAAGCTTTAGAAGAAAATGGAGTTTCAAAAGACTGGGTAGAGTATCTGAATTACAACCGAACTGAAACTCAGGCTTTTTTAGAAAAACCAACTCAAAAAGTCGATTTAATAGTTCCAAGAGGCGGAGAAAAACTTATTGAATTTGTAAAAGCACACGCGACTTGCCCAGTAATAGTAAGCGGACGAGGGAATAATTTCGTTTACGTTCATGAAGATGCAGATACTGATTTAGCTTTAAAAGTAATTTTGAATGCTAAAACTGCTAAAATTTCGGCTTGCAATGCTTTAGATAAAGTTTTGATAAGTTCTAAACTTCCAAATTTTGAAGGTTTCGCAGCAATGTTAATTGAAGCTTTAATCGAATCAAAAGTAGAAGTTATTGTAGATAAATCGTTAGAGAATTTCGAAAATACCAAAACTATCATAAACGAAGACATTTGGTACGAAGAATTTCTGGATTATAAAATCGTAATAGGAACCATCGATTCTCAGGATCATGCTATTGATATGATTAATAAATACTGCGGAGGACATTCTGCAGCAATTATTACGAGAGATAATGAAGCAGCACAGCAGTTTATGGAATCAATAGACGCTGCAGCAGTTTACCAAAATGCTTCAACCCGTTTTACAGACGGCGGACAATTTGGTCTTGGCGGAGAATTAGCAATAAGTACTGATAAATTGCATCAACGAGGTCCAATCGGTCTTCAACATCTCGTGACCAATAAATGGTACGTTTACGGAGAAGGACAGATTAGATAATTTTAGATTTTAGAGTTCAGATTTTAGATTGATGATTAACGATTTTAGATTTCAGATTATTGGAATTTGGAATTTAAAAAATTGATATTTATTTAAAGATTTAGCTTTGCGAACTTGGCGTTTATAAACACAAGTAATATCAAAAAAAACTTGCGCACTTTGCGGTAAAAAAAATCGCAGCAAAACAACAACAATGGGTAAGAAACGGATTTTATTAAAAATAGGAAGTAATACTTTAACCAAAGAAACCAATCATATTTCGCGGGGAAAGATTGAAGACCTCGGAATACAGATTGCAGCTTTAAATGACGAATATGAATTTATCATAGTAAGTTCAGGAGCAATTGCAGCAGCAAAGCAGTTTGTGAAACTTGATAATCAGGATAAAGATGTTTTTGTAAAACAGGCTTTGGCTTCAATTGGACAGCCTCATTTAATGCGGATTTACAATGAAAATTTTAAGGATTTAGGATTAAATACTTCTCAGTGTTTGCTTTCTTATTCTGATTTTGAAAAAGAACAGACTAAAAAGAACATTGTAAATACAATTAATGTATTAGTTAAAAACAATTATATTCCGATTATCAATGAAAATGATACCGTTGCCACAGATGAGATTCGGTTTGGAGATAATGATAAATTAGCGGCTTTAACAGCAGTGCTGCTAAATGTTGATATTTTGATAATTGCCACTAATACAAATGGAATTTATACAAAGAATTCAATTCACGATGAAAATCCGGAGACGATAAAATTGGTAAATGATTTAAAAACGCTCGAAAAAGAAATCGGCGAATCAAAATCATCACACGGAACAGGAGGAATGCAGTCTAAAATAGAAGCAGCAGGAATTGCGAAAGCAGCAAATATTGAAACCTGGATCGTAAACGGATTAAATGATAATTTTATTCTGCGGGCATTAAAAGATGAAATTCCTTTTACCAAGATTGTGTAAAAAGGTTTAATTGTTTAATCGTTAATTCGGTTAATCGATTAAAAAAGAACATTAAAAAAACAAAAATGGATAAAAGTTAGATTTGTTTAAGCAGTAAAACGATTAAACAAATCAACGATTAACCGATTAAACAAAAAAACAATGAACTACATCTCAATAAAAGATATCGACTCATTATCAAAATGGGTTAAAAGCGCGATCAAAATCAAAAAAGATCCGCTTAAAAATAAAAAACTAGGTAAAAACAAAACCTTAGGAATGTTATTCTTCAATCCGAGTTTAAGAACGCGTTTGAGTACACAAAAAGCGGCTTTAAACTTAGGAATGAACGTTATGGTGATGAATTTCACCAATGAAGGCTGGACTTTAGAATTTGAAGACGGAGCGGTTATGAATTCTGGTGCTTCAGAACATATTAAAGAAGCTGCAGAAGTAGTTTCTCAATACTGTGATATTATCGCTATCCGTGCTTTTGCTGGTTTGGTTGACAAAGAAAAAGATTATCAGGAAACTGTAATTTCAGGTTTCTTAAAGTATGCTACAGTGCCAATTGTTAATATGGAAAGTGCAGTTCGTCACCCATTGCAGTCTTTAGCAGATGCCATTACTATGGAAGAATACAAAACCAAACACAAACCAAAAGTGGTTCTTTCTTGGGCACCGCATCCAAAAGCTTTGCCACAGGCAGTTGCAAATTCATTTGTAGAAATGATGCAGATGCAAAAAGACATGGATTTTGTAATTACACATCCAGAAGGTTATGAATTAAGTCCAGAAATTACAAAAGACTGCAAAATTGAATACGATCAAAACAAAGCTTTTGAAAATGCCGATTTCGTTTACGTAAAAAACTGGAGTAATTTCAACGATTACGGAAAAGTAACTAACAGCGATCCAAATTGGACTGTTACGGCAGAGAAAATGGCTTTAACCAACAACGGAAAATTCATGCACTGTCTTCCGGTTCGTCGTAACGTAATTGTAAGCGACGAAGTTTTAGATGGAGAAAACTCAATCGTAATCGAACAAGCGAACAATAGAACGTATTCAGCACAATTAGTTTTACAAAAGATTCTTAAGAAAATTTAATTTAAGGTGCAAAGGTTCAAAGTTGCAAAGGTGCAGAGGTTTAAGATCTTGAGAAAAACCTTTGTACCTCTGTACCTCTGTACCTCTGAACCTTAAAGATAATGAATGTATCAGTAATAAAAATAGGTGGAAACATCATTGATAATCCAGCAGAATTAGATCAATTCTTAACTGATTTTTCTAAAATTGAAGGATATAAAGTTTTAGTTCATGGCGGCGGAAAATCAGCTACAAAAATGGCGCAGAGTATTGGATTAGTTCCGCAGATGATTGACGGACGCCGAGTTACAGATGCTCCAATGCTTGATGTTGTGGTCATGATTTACGCCGGACAAATCAACAAACATATTGTTGCTCAATTACAGGCAAAAGACAATAATGCAATTGGTTTTTCTGGTGCTGACGGAAATTTAATTCAGTCAACAAAAAGGAATCACCCAACAATTGATTATGGTTTTGTTGGCGATGTAAAGCAAGTCAACACCAAATTACTGGCAACTTTGTTAGAAGCTGGAGTTGTTCCTGTTTTCTGTGCGATTACACACGACAAAAACGGACAATTGTTAAACACCAATGCTGATACCATTGCAAGCGAATTATCAATTGCATTATCGGAAGTTTTTGACGTTACATTGACATATTGTTTTGAAAAACAAGGTGTTTTACAGGATTCAGAAGACGATTTATCTGTAATTACTGAAATCAACGAAGCATTATACAATAAGCTGAAAGAAGAAAAAGTAATCCATTCTGGAATGATTCCAAAATTGGATAACTGCTTTAATAGTTTATCAAGAGGCGTGCAGAAAATCAAAATTGGGCATCATAAAATGCTTAAAAATCCAGATGTTCTGCATACGACGATTACATTATAAAAATGTTGCCACAAATTGACACTAATTTTGTCTGTTAAAAGAGAAAATAATTTTAAACAGAGACTAAAAAGTTTATTTTGATTTTAAATCTGTGACAAAAAAATAATGTTTGAAAATCCGTGTAATTAGTGGCAAAAAAATAGAGCGCACGAGGTATTTTAAATAAATTTGCGCAAGTAAAAATGGTCAAAGGAAAGCTCAAAAACTTTGTTGCTTTGTCCCTTTGAGCCTTTGAACCTTATTAAAATGAAAAATATAGATACGCTTACCCAGGAAGCAATTAGTTTATTAAAAAGCCTTATCGAAACCCCTTCATTTTCAAGTGAAGAAGATCAGACGGCTCTTTTAATCGAAAATTGGTTCAATCAAAATGAAATTCCATTCAAGAGAGAAAACAACAATGTGTGGGCTTTCAACAAATATTTCGACGAAAACAAACCAACACTTTTATTAAACTCACATCACGATACTGTACGACCAAATCAGGCGTATACAAACGATCCGTTTAAAGCAATCGAAAAAGACGGGAAATTATTCGGATTAGGAAGTAATGATGCAGGCGGATGCCTGGTTTCGTTATTAGCAACATTTGTACATTTTTACGAAAATCAAAACCTTTCTCACAATATTGTAATTGTGGCTTCTGCTGAAGAAGAAAGCAGTGGAAAAAATGGTTTAAATAGCGTTTTAAAAAGCTTACCAGAATTAGATTGCGCTATTGTTGGAGAACCAACATTAATGCAATTAGCAGTTGCCGAAAAAGGTTTATTGGTTTTAGACGTAAAAGTAAAAGGAACTGCGAGCCACGCTGCGCATCAAAACGACGATAATGCATTATATAAATCAATTCCGGTAATGGAATGGTTTAAAAACTATAAATTCGACAAAATCTCAGATGTTTTAGGTCCTGTAAAAATGACCGTAACGCAAATTAATGCAGGAAAACAGCATAATGTTGTGCCATCAGAATGTGATTTGGTTGTAGATATTCGTGTAACAGACCAATATACCAATGCTGAAATTCTAGAAGTAGTAAAAGCAAATGTAAATGCCGAAGTAACTCCTAGATCAATGCATTTAAATGCATCGTCTATTCCAGTTTCGCACGGTTTAGTTCAGGCTGGAATCGCATTAGGAAGAACAACGTATGGTTCGCCAACGCTTTCTGACCAATCCGTTTTAAGCTGTCAGTCTTTGAAATTAGGTCCAGGAGAAACGTTGCGTTCGCATTCAGCAGACGAATTTATTTTTGTAAATGAAATTGTAGAAGGAGTCGACTTGTATATTAAAATACTAACTGATTTCTTTAAATTATAATTAAACCCGACAGGTTTTTAAAACCTGTCGGGTTTCTAAAAAATAGTACCTATGAAACTTTGGGAAAAAGGAATACCAACAGATAAACAAATCGAGCAATTTACAGTAGGAAACGATCGTGAATTGGATTTGGTTCTCGCAAAATACGATGCTTTAGGTTCAATCGCACACGCCAAAATGCTGGGTCAGATAGGTTTGTTAACTGAAGAAGAAACAACTTCTTTAGTTGATGTCTTAAATGAAATAATTGCAGATATTGTAGTTGGAAATTTTGAAATCGAAGACAGTTTTGAAGATGTACATTCTAAAATAGAATATCTTCTAACCGTAAAACTAGGCGATGCCGGAAAGAAAATCCACACCGCACGTTCTCGTAACGATCAGGTTTTAGTAGATGTTCATTTGTATTTAAAAGATGAATTAAAAGTAATAAAAGAACAGGTAAAAACTTTGTTTGATTTGTTGATGGAATCGGCAGAAAAACATCAAAATGTTTTATTGCCAGGATATACACATTTGCAAATCGCAATGCCATCGTCTTTTGGAATGTGGTTTTCTGCTTATGCAGAAAGCTTGATTGATGATGTTACAATGTTGAACGCTGCTTCAAAAATTGTAGACCAGAATCCGTTAGGCTCGGCTGCAGGTTATGGAAGTTCGTTTCCAATCAACAGGACCTTTACAACAAAAGAACTAGGCTTTGAAACTTTAAAATACAATGCTGTTGCCGCACAAATGAGCCGTGGAAAAGCAGAAAAAACGGTTGCTTTTGCTATGACAAGTGTTGCAGGAACATTGTCAAAATTTGCAATGGACGTTTGTTTATATATGAGCCAGAACTTTGATTTTATAGGTCTTCCGGCGTATCTTACAACAGGTTCAAGCATTATGCCTCATAAAAAGAATCCGGACGTTTTCGAATTAATCAGAGGAAAATGCAATAAGATTCAGGCACTTCCATACGAAATCACTTTAATTACAAACAATCTTCCAAGCGGTTATCACAGAGATTTACAGCTTTTAAAAGAAGGTTTGTTTCCAGCGATTCAAAACCTGAAAGCTTGCTTGGATATTGCAATTTTCTCAATTAAAGATATTACAGTAAAAGATCATATTTTAGAGGATAAGAAATATGACTACTTGTTTACAGTTGATACTTTAAATGAAATGGTTGTAGAAGGAATGCCGTTTAGAGATGCTTACAAAGCAGTTGCTGAACAATTGGAAGCAGGAACGTACAAATCTCCAAAAGCAACAAAACACACACACGAAGGCAGTATAAATAATTTATGTCTTGACGCAATAAAGGATAAAATGAAAGCAGCTTTTTAAAGCTGTATTATTTAAATAATGAAGCCGGTTTGTTACCAATACAAATCGGTTTTTTTATTTCTTCAAATATCTTTTTTGTACTAAGAAAATTCGGCTTAAATTGGTTAAATTTGAAAATTGATTACTTATATTAAAAATATGACACAATTTGAAGATCAGGCATCTCAGGAACTCTATGAGAAAAATCTAATTACTGAAAGTCAGTTTCAGGAAATAAAAGAGTATCGAAATCTGAATATTTTTTCTCTTAATGTAGAACTAAAACTGCTGCTTTCTATTTCAGTTTTAATGTTTACTTCCGGAATAGGAATTCTTATATACGATAATATCGACAGCATTGGTCACATAGCGTTATTGTCTATTTTGTTTGCTGTTACGTGTGGATGTTTTTATTATTGTTTTAAAAATTCAAAAGGTTTTCAAAAAGATGAAACTACATCAGAAAGTCCGTTTCTTGAATATTTAGTTTTAACAGCAAATGTTTTAACCTGTATTTTTATAGGATACCTTCAGGTTCAATATAAAGCATTTGGAACGCATTATGGTTTGGCAACTTTGGTTCCTACAATTGTCAGCTTTGTTTGTGCTTATTATTTTGATAACAAAAGTGTTTTGACAATTGCAGTTACAGGTTTGGCTGCTTATGTTGGTTTTTCGGTAACACCGCAGGATATTTTTAATGGTAATAATGATTTTTATGCCAATGAAAGTTTAAGTTATTCAGCGATAATTCTTGGTATTTTATTAATATTATGGACAGTTTATAGTTTTAAAATTAAATTAAAAACACATTTTGCGTTAATTTATCTAACGTTTGCTTTACATATTATAAGTGTTGTTTCGATAAGTAATATGCTTCGTGAGGAAATAACATGGTTGCTTTTCTCTTTAATTTTAGCCGGATCATCTTTTTATTTTTATAAAGTAAGTCATGAGCTAAAAGCAATTTCGCTTTATGTTTTCATGATTCTATACGCTTATATTGGTATTAATATTTTATTGTATAAAATTTTGCAGCATGCTGATAATATTCCTGACATATGGGTTTTATTTTTCATGTTATTACCTATGTATTTCATTGGTTCAATAGTATTGTTTATAATGTTGATTAAAAAATTCAATAAAGAAATAGTAAAATGATAAAATACGATAAAAATTTACTGAATAATTTATTTTTGACAGAAGAGGCTGATTCTCTTGAAAATGGAGGGTTTATAAGTAAAGATCAAAAGAAAATTATTAGAAATCAATTACCTTCTTTTAAAATTCAAAACAACATTTTAGTTCGTTTAGGATTTTTTGTGCTGGGATCATTTTTATATTCATCGATTTGTAGTTTAGTAACTGTAATTGGATTGTCTGGTGAAGAATTTTTTTTTAAAATTTGCTGCTTTCTTTTTGCAGGTGTTGGTATTGCCGGCGCAGAACTTATAACGAATCAAAAATTTTATAGACACGGCTTAGACGATGCTTTTATTTTGGGAACACTTTTGAGTGTCGGAGGAGGTGTTTTTGTAATTACAGAAGATTTTGAAACAGTTCTAACTCCTGCTATTTTTGTAGCAATTGCTTCTTTTTTAACTTACAAAAGATACCTGCATTTATTATCTATGCTTGTGTTCTGTTTTGCTTGTTCTGCCGTTTTGTTTTTCGGAATGTTTGAAATTGGAAATATTGGAAAAACAATTTTGCCTTTTGCGGCAATGCTGACTTCGGGAGTATTTTATTTTTTTACTAAACGAAAAATTAATAATCTAAAAGAAGTTTACTATTATAATGGCTTATTATTAGCTAATAATTTCTGTTTGATTTTATTTTATCTTTCTTGTAATTATTTAGTTGTAAGAGAGCTTTCATCAGAACTTTTAGGAGTTGATGTGCAGCCAGGACATGATATTCCTTTTGCTTATTTCTTTTACGCTTTTACATTTATTGTTCCAATTGTATATTTGGTTCAGGCATTAAGAACGAAAAACAGAATTATGCTCTGGATTAGTTTTGCTGCAATCGCTTTTAGTATTTTTACAATCCGTTTTTATTATTCGGTGTTGCCAATTGAAGCTGCATTAACTCTGGGCGGATTAGTAATGTTTGCAATTGCTTTTTTCTCAATCCAAAAATTAAAAAATAAGGAATCTGGACTAACCTTTAAACCAGATCGAATCAATCATTCAAATGCTATTTTAAATGCTCAAACTTTAATTGTAGCTTCAACTTTAGGTATGAAACCAGGAATTAAAACCGAATCTCCAATGGATTTTGGAGGAGGAGGATTCAGTGGAGGCGGATCTGGAGAAAGCTTTTAATTAATTATTAATTGTGAATGGTTGATTGTGAATTTGAAAATGAAAACTTATAACAAAAAACGCTGAATTTATATTCAGCGTTTTTTGTTTTTTTAATGAAGAATCTTAATCGAGATATGCTTCGTATTCTTCTATTTTAGTTTGTAAACGATTTTCTAAATACGTGTTACCGCCTTTTAATTTTTCCAGAATAATTGCTGCTTCAGCTTTATAATTTCTCCTTTTTAAATTGTCCCAGGTTTTAGGAGGTTTTTGTAAATTGGTAATTCTGTCCGCTAATTTTATTGCCCAGACTTCTTTTCTCAGCTTTAAAATTCGGTCTAAACTATCCAGCATTTTTTCTTCTTTAGGTAAATTGCTGTTTTTTGTAAGAGCAGAAACGCCTTTGGCAATTTCCAATCCAAATTCACGTTCCAGTTCCTCAAATGTGGTGTTGGTATCTTCTAAAGTGTCGTGTAATAATGCAACCTGCACCGCAAAGTTTAAATCAAAATTATCAGTATGATTCGATGCAATCAGGATTTCCATCGCCACATTACTCAAATGAATAACATACGGAAGATTAGAATCAGTAATAGTCTGATTATTTTCTAAATGCTTTATCGTGGCAAAAATTATGGTTTTTTGGTAAGCTGTTTGAACATCCATTCAGTTAATTTTAGAATTATTAAACTTTACTTTTCAAAGCCTCGGCATCAATATCACTGTGCGAAACATTGTAAACAGCTTTTCCGTTTTTAATTAAAATTAACTGAGGTGATTCATGATAAACTCCAAATCTGCTGGCAATTTCGTTTGAAACGTCTCTGTGAGCAATTAAATCCAGAAAATAAGCATCAACTACACCTTCCAGATCAAATTCTCTTTCAAATTGTTTTAATGCCATACGGCTGATACTGCATCTTGTACTATGTTTAAAAATAACAACCGGTTTTTCATTAGAAATGGCTTCTATTTCCATTAACTGAAGAATATCAGTTAATTCTGTCCAGTTTACTTTACTTTTTGATGCTTCTGAGTTCTCTGAACTTCCGAAGATTGAATTTAAAAAACTCATATTTGGCGGTTTTATGACTTTTTGACATTTAAAAATGATAAAAATCACGTTTTTAATGTCATTTTGTCTTTATTTTTACTATGGAATATAATTTGTCTATTCGAGTACAAAGTTAGATTATTTGAGTCAAAAATCTATCTCAATAAATTGTAACTTTAATGTAATCGAATATTTCAAACAAAAAATCAATCAAATCGAAAAAATATGAATATAAACAAGTTTACTATTAAATCGCAGGAAGCCATACAGTTGTCTCAGCAATTAGCACAACGAAACGGCCAGCAGCAAATTGAAAATGAACACATTTTCAAAGCTATTTTTGAAGTTGATGAAAACGTTGCGCCATTCATTTTAAAGAAATTAAATGTAAATGTGCCTTTGTTTTTACAAATTTTAGACAGTACAATTCAGAGTTTTCCAAAAGTTTCCGGAGGCGATGTTATGCTTTCGAGAGATGCAAATAAAGCTTTGAACGAAGCAGAAATTATTGCACAAAAAATGAACGACGAATATGTTTCGATCGAGCATTTAATCTTGGCTATTTTTGATTCAAAAAGTAAAGTTTCTCAAATTTTAAAAGATCAGGGAGTTACAGGAAAAGGTCTGAAAGCAGCAATCGAAGAACTTCGTAAAGGAGAGAGAGTAACTTCTGCTTCTGCCGAAGAAACCTATAATTCATTAAATAAATACGCTAAAAATCTAAATGAATTAGCACGTACAGGAAAATTAGATCCGGTTATTGGCCGTGATGAAGAAATTCGTCGTGTATTACAAATTTTAACTCGTCGAACTAAAAACAACCCAATGCTTATTGGTGAACCCGGAGTTGGTAAAACCGCTATTGCCGAAGGTTTAGCACATAGAATTGTAGATGGAGATGTTCCTGAAAACCTGAAAGATAAAATCGTTTTCTCTTTAGATATGGGAGCTTTGATTGCTGGAGCAAAATATAAAGGAGAATTTGAAGAACGTTTAAAATCGGTTGTAAAAGAAGTTACAGCCGCAGAAGGTGATATCGTATTGTTTATTGATGAAATTCACACGCTTGTAGGTGCAGGTGGAGGAGAAGGCGCAATGGATGCGGCTAATATCCTGAAACCAGCTTTGGCACGTGGAGAATTAAGAGCAATTGGTGCTACAACCTTAGATGAATATCAAAAGTATTTTGAAAAAGATAAAGCGCTTGAAAGACGTTTTCAAAAAGTACTAATCGATGAACCAGATACTGAAAGTGCTATTTCAATTTTACGTGGTATCAAAGAGAAATACGAAACGCATCATAAAGTTCAGATTAAAGACGAAGCAATTATTGCAGCTGTTGAACTTTCACAAAGATATATTACCAATCGTTTTTTACCAGATAAGGCGATTGACTTAATGGACGAAGCGGCTTCTAAACTGCGTATGGAAATCAATTCAAAACCTGAAGAATTAGATGTTTTGGATCGTAAAATCATGCAGCTTGAAATCGAAATCGAAGCGATTAAACGTGAAAAAGAAGAAAGTAAGCTGAAAATTTTAGGTATGGAATTGGCCAACCTTAAAGAAGAGCGAAACGAAATCTATGCAAAATGGAAACAGGAAAAAGATATCGTTGACGGAATTCAGGCTGTAAAACACGAAATAGAAGACTTTAAATACGAAGCAGAACGTGCAGAACGTGATGGTGATTACGGAAAAGTAGCCGAAATTCGTTATGGTAAAATAAAAGAAGCACAAGAACGTCAGGAAACTTTGCAAAAGCAGTTATTGGAATTTCAATCTGGTAATTCTTTAATTAAAGAAGAAGTTACAAGAGAAGATATTGCCGAAGTTGTAGCAAAATGGACTGGAATTCCAGTAACCAAAATGCTTCAGACAGAAAGAGAAAAGCTTTTACATCTTGAAGATGAATTGCACAAACGTGTAGTTGGTCAGGAAGAAGCGATTGAAGCTGTGAGTGATGCCGTTCGCAGAAGCCGCGCCGGTTTGCAGGATATGAAAAAACCTGTTGGTTCATTCCTGTTTTTAGGAACAACCGGAGTTGGTAAAACGGAGCTGGCAAAAGCCTTAGCGGAATATCTTTTTGATGACGAAAATGCGATGACTCGTATAGATATGAGTGAATATCAGGAACGTCATAGTGTGAGCCGTTTGGTTGGTGCGCCTCCAGGATATGTAGGTTATGATGAAGGAGGTCAGTTAACAGAAGCTGTTCGTAGAAAACCTTATTCTGTTGTACTTTTAGACGAGATCGAAAAAGCACATCCGGATACTTTCAATATTTTATTGCAGGTTCTGGACGAAGGACGTTTAACAGACAATAAAGGACGTCTTGCCGATTTTAGAAATACGATTATTATTATGACTTCAAATATGGGAAGTAATATTATTCAGGAGAAATTTGAAAACCTAAAAGGAAGCGTTGAGGCAGCAACTGAAGCCGCTAAAAACGAAGTTTTAGGATTATTAAAGCAAACTGTTCGTCCTGAGTTTATCAACCGTATCGATGAGATTGTAATGTTTACACCGCTTACTGTAGAAAATATTTCAAGAATTGTAAGTTTACAGTTAAAGAGTGTTACTAAAATGCTGGCTCTGCAAGGTATTACAATGGATGCGACTCCAGAAGCGATTGCTTATCTGGCAGATAAAGGTTACGACCCTCATTTTGGAGCGAGACCTGTAAAACGTGTAGTTCAAAGAGAAGTCTTAAATCAATTGTCAAAAGAAATTCTGGCAGGGAATATTACAACAGATAGTATTATCTTATTAGATGCTTTTGATGGTAATTTGGTTTTTAGAAACCAGACTGAAGAAGCTAAATAATTAAAGAGATGCACAGAAGATGCGTCTTCATGATAAAAAAACACCAGCAGAAATGCTGGTGTTTTTTGTTTATCAGATTATTATCTTATTTGTAAAATCTTTTTCATGTAAGAATTATTATATATTTGAATAATCAAATTAATCAACAGTTAAATCAATTATATATGAAAGAAAACCAACAAACTTTTTTATTGCTTTTAATTACTTGTATTTTCTGCATAACAAATAGTTATTCGCAGGAAAGCATAGTAGTTACAGGAGGAAATGCTTCTGGTGCTGGCGGTACGGCAAGTTATTCTATTGGACAAATAGCATATACAGTTTTATCAGGATCTGATCAAAACGCTATTCAGGGTGTTCAACAGCCATATGAAATAACAACCTTAGGCAATAATGAATTTGCCGAAATTAAGCTTACAATGACTGCTTATCCAAATCCGGTTATTGACGTGCTTAGTTTAGTTGTTAATGACGATACACTAGATGATTTATCTTATGGTGTATTTGATATAAATGGAAAAATGGTATCACAGAATCTAAAAGTAACAACTTCAGAAACAAGAGTTTCAATGCAGGGACTAAATCAAGGGGTTTATTTTTTGGTCATAAATAAGAATGCAAAAAATATTAAAACTTTTAAAATAATAAAAAAATAACATTTTAAACCGTAGAAAAATATATGAAAAAAATTACTCTAGCATTATTATTAAGTTCTTTTACAGTTTTATTTGCACAGGCTCCGCAGAAAATGAGTTATCAATCTGTTATTCGTAAAGCAGACGGAACATTGGCAGCGAGTACATTAGTGAATATAAAAACCAGTATTTTATTAGGTTCAGCAACAGGAACGGCTTCTTATGTTGAAACACAAACTACCACCACAAATACTAATGGATTAGCAACAATAGAAATTGGAGGCGGAACACCCGCTTCTGGAACTTTTGCCAATATCAATTGGGGAGCAGGATCACATTTTATTAAAACCGAAATAGATCCAACAGGAGGGAGTAATTTTACTATAAGCGGCACAAGCCAGCTTTTAAGTGTACCTTATGCTTTATATGCAGGCTCTGCTCAAAAACAAGGTAAAACAAGTATTGTATTAACAGGTGATATTACAGATGCACAAGCTGTTACACAATTACAGAATGAGTTAGGACCAAATACAGAAAATATTTATGTTTTAGGGACGACAAACCTTACAAATCTGGATTTAAGTGCTGTAAAGAATGTAGTTAATTTATCTGTAATGGAAAATTTAAAATTAGCTGCAATAAATTTTAATAATCTTAGTGAAATATATAATGAGTTGAAGATAGAAAATAACGATAAATTAGCAGCATTGTTATTTCCTGCTTTAAAGGCGGTACATGGATTCGATACCTATGTTTCTAGAAATTTATCATTAGTATCAATTTCCTGTCCTGTATTAACAAAATCAAAAAGCATCTATTTTCGAAGAAATCCTCTTTTAAGTTCTATAGATTTGCCTTTATTGGTTAAAGTTCATAATGGTGAAGCAAGTCTTAATTTTGATGAAAATGCACTTCCAAGCTCTCAGGTTAATTTAATTTTAAGCAGATTATTAAATATTTCTCCAGCTTCAGGAACTTATATTCAACTGCAGTATCAAAACCCTCCTGCACCGCCTACAGGACAAGGTCTTATTGATAAGACAACTTTAATAAACAGAGGTAACAGCGTTGCAACAGATTAAAGATTTGTTTTAGAATAAATATATTTAAAACACCAGCAGAAATGCTGGTGTTTTTTTGTTTATAACCGTGAATAATGAAACTTTTTTTAAAAGTCATATAAGTAAAGTTTTGGTTTAATTCTCAAATTTACAGTAACATAAAACAAATTATCATGAACAATATATTTAGAGGATTAATCGCCGGATATGGCGCAAAAAAGTTAGGCGGAGGGTGTTTTGGAACCATATTAGTTTTTATTATTATCTGGCTGTTATTAGGGCAGTGCAGTTAAAAATTAAATCCAATTTTAGTTAAAGAGATTCGCATAAAAAGTAGTAGATTCGCACAACTAAACATTAAACAAAGACAAATATAATGGCATCAGGTTTTTTCGTACTATTAGACGATATAGCAGCAATTATGGACGACGTTGCAGTAATGAGTAAAGTTGCAGCAAAAAAAACAGCAGGAATTTTAGGAGATGATTTGGCGGTAAATGCTGAAAAAGCTTCAGGATTTGCATCTTCAAGAGAACTGCCGGTTTTATGGGCAATCAGCAAAGGATCATTGCTTAATAAAATTATTATTCTGCCAATCGCATTTTTACTAAGTGCCTTTTTACCAGTTGCAATAATTGTCATTTTAGTTTTAGGAGGATTATTTTTAGCATATGAAGGTGCCGAAAAAATATATGAATTTGTATTTCCTCACAAACATGAAGAATCTGAAGGAATAACCGAAGAAACTTTGACTGAAGAACAAATCCTTGAAGCCGAAAAAGGTAAAATAAAATCAGCAATCATAACCGATTTTATATTATCTGTAGAAATCGTAATTATTGCTTTGGGTACGGTTATAGACCAGCCTATTACACAGCAGATTATTGTAACATCAATAATAGCCTTGATCGCTACTATAGGAGTGTATGGTATTGTAGCTCTTATTGTAAGAATGGATGAAGCAGGGTATAAGCTTATTAAGTTTAGTAAAGGAGAAAAAAGTATTTCAAAATTCATTGGAAATATCTTAGTAAAAGCACTTCCGTTGGTTATTAAAGGGTTGACTATAATAGGTACAATTGCATTACTATTAGTTGCCGGCGGTATCTTTGTACACTATATTCCGTATTTTCATCATTTAGCAGAAAAAATTAATATTCCTTCGATAATAAAAGAATTTGTAATTGGACTAATATTAGGTTTCGTTGTTTTAGGATTTGTAAATTTGTTCAAAAAGATTTTTAAAAAATAATTCTAATTTGAAATTTTAACATTTTTATACGCAACTAAAATCAATTATTACATCTATATATTATTAAGAACAATTTATTATACTATGAAAAAAATCAAATTACAATCTATTGCAGTGGTTCTAATGCTGGTAACTTTTTTGAGTTCATGCAGCAGTGACAACAATACACCAGATACTTCTGATGTTATTTTTAAAAGTTCTTTTGCAACTGATGTGAATGGACCAACAACCGGAAAAGTAAATCAAGAGCTGACTTATGTGATATCTTTTGAAGTAGAAAACAGCTGTGGAGAATTTCAGAGATTTACTGATGTTGAATTTAAAAAAGAACCAGGATTTCAAATTGAAGCTAAATATCCAAAAGCAGGATGCGAAAGTTCTACTCCTACAATAAAAAGAACTACATATAAAATTACTCCAACTCTAAAAGGAACTTATTATTTAAGAATTGCAAAATCTGATAGTGAATACATAGAAACAAAAGTTGTTATAGACTAAAACTAAAAGATTATTTAAAATAAGACCGCTTTACAAATTTTGTAAAGCGGTTTTTTTTATGGTTGTAATTCACAAACGCTGGATCATTTTTCGTAAGGAATTACGTTTGTTTTGTAAAATATTTTTACTGAATAACTTTTTGAAATTCAAATGTTTAATCTTTTTGTAAAACGAATTAACATTTTATCTAAGCAACCTTTGTAACTCAGTTACATCTTCATAGTAATTAACAATTAATTATTATTTTATATGAAAAGTTTTAAATTAAAATCTGTTTTGGTAGTATTATTTTTATCAATTGTATTTGTTTCGTGCAGTAATGATGATGATCATGCAGAAGCACCAGTAAAAACAAAAACAGCATTTGCTACAGAAATTAAAGGAGCAGGAACAGGAAAAGTAAATGAAGAATTGAGCTATGATGTAACTTATACAGTAGATAATGCCTGTGCTGAATTTGTAAAAATCAGCGAGACAACAATTGGTTCAGTAAAAGGATTTCAAGTTGAAGTAAAATACCCATCAGAAGTTTGCACGCAGCAAGTACCAGAACCTAAAAAAACAGTTTATAAATTTAAATCGGCTGTAAAAGGAACTTTTGAGATTAAATTCAAAAAATCTGAAACAGAATTCCTGACTCAAAAAGTTGTTATTGAATAATATTTTGAGTTGATATTCCAAGATAGAAAACCATTTTGCGATTGTTTAAAATTTTAAATTAATGCAAAATGGTTTTTTTATATAATTCAATTATTTCGATGCATTTCTTCGATGTTATATAAAAGTTATAGACTTTGCCATTCCTTTAAAAAGTATTATTTTTGCACTCTAAATTTTATGTCATGTCGAAAAGAAAGTATAAAATATCAGTTATTCAGTTAAATCTGAATGATGTAGCCGAAAATAATCTTAAAAAATGTATCAGCTGGGTAAGAGATGCTGCAAGCCAAGGTGCAGAAGTTATTTTACTTCCAGAATTATATAGCAGTCATTATTTCTGCCAAAGTGAAGATGTAGATAATTTTGCATTAGCAGAGCCACTTTACAGTACTTCATTTATTGCTTTCAGTGAGTTAGCAAAAGAATTAGGAGTGGTAATTATTGTTCCTTTCTTCGAAAAAAGAATGGCAGGAATTTACCATAACAGTGCATATATTATCGATACAGATGGTTCAGAAGCTGGTTTATACCGTAAAATGCATATTCCAGACGATCCGCATTTCTATGAAAAATTCTATTTTACTCCAGGGGACTTAGGTTTTCAGGCAATCGAAACTAAAAAAGGAACAATTGGAACATTAATCTGCTGGGATCAATGGTATCCGGAAGCGGCACGTATCACTGCTTTAAAAGGTGCTGAGGTTTTATTTTATCCAACAGCAATTGGATGGCATCCAAAAGAAAAAGAACAATACGGAGAAAACCAATACGGAGCATGGATGAATGTAATGAAAGGGCATGCTGTTGCAAATGGTGTTTTTGTTGCAGCAGCAAATAGAATTGGTCTTGAAAAATATATTGAAGGAACAGAAGGAATTCAATTTTGGGGAGCGTCATTTATCGCTGGACCTCAAGGAGAAATTTTAGCTCAGGCTTCTCATGATAAAGAAGAAATCTTGATTGCTGAGGTTGATTTAGATTTACAGGAAAATGTTCGTCAAAATTGGCCATTCTTTAGAGATAGAAGAATTGATGCTTTTGGTGATATTACAAAAAGAGCGATCGATAAATAATTCAGTTTATTTAAAATATAAAAAGGGCAAAATTGATATTTTGCCCTTTTTTTATAAGCTTCGAACAAGCGAATATTTATAACAAGAAATACACATTTGCATAAAGCTCCAGAGGAGCAAAATATTTATAGAATTTCAATAGGACAAATAAAAAAGCTCCAACGGAGCGACATATTTTTTACAATCTAATAGATATCACTCCGCTGGAGCTTTATATTGTAAAACATTATTCTTTGCTATAAATATTTTGCTCCTCCGGAGCTTTTATTAGATATCCATTAACTAGAAAGAAATCTATTGTCTGTTATATTATTAAACAAAAAGGCGGTTTCAATAATTTTGAAACCGCCTTTTTAAATATATAGACTAAGATTATTTTACTTGGAAAGTAACTCTTCTCACGATTTGACGTGCTTCTTTAGAGTTTTTGTTAACCGAAGTATCTTCTCCGTTAGCAATTACATTCAATCTTGAAGCATCGATTCCGGCGTTTACAGCTACTTTTTTCACTGCTTCAGCTCTTTTTCTTGATAATTCAGTATTGTAACTTGTTTTTCCAATTTCGTCAGCATAACCAATAATGTCAGCAGATTTTCCTGGATTATTTTTTAGATATTTCACTAAGAAATCAACACCAGATAAAGAAGCATTTGTAGGTTTAGATGAATTGAAATCAAAATAAACATTTACATAACCACCGTTAATTAACTCTTCAACCGTATTGTTTGTAGCAGTTCCGCTGCCTTTCTTTTCGTAAGTTTTATCTAAATAGCTTTCTAGCTCATCCGGCACACCATTTTGATTTGTATCAATAGATTGTCCTTTTGTATTAACAGCTACTCCTGCAATAGTATTAGGTTCTAAATCGTATAAATCAGCAACTCCGTCTTTGTCTGAATCGATAAGACCAGTTTCGATTAAGTCCACTCTTTTTTCCAATTCACCAATTCTGTCTTCTTCGCCAACCCAGTCAGCATGTTTTTCGTTTTTACCTAAGTAAAAAGTTAAACCAACAGAAGCGTTTAATAATACACCATCAAAAGAACCTGTAGTAGTATTACCCATACCGTCAAAATTCCAGTTTTGTCTTCCATTCACAATTCCTGTAAGGTCACCAGTCAAAGCAACTCTGTTACTAAGTTTGATTTGTCCTGTAATACCTGCGATTCCGTGAGCCATATAATCCTGCCCTCCAAATCCAGTTTCAGTACTAATTTGTGAAACCCCGAAACCACCATGTGCCAAAATACCAATTGTATTTGTCCAGGTTTCAAAATTTAAAGCACGTCCTACGTTAACAACCCCCTGGAAACTGGCTCTAACATAGCGGCTTTCAAAATCAGGTGTGTTTTTCTTTTCTTTAAACTGGTCGTAACCTACATCTAATTTTACCCCAAACTTAGGATTAAACATATATCTTACACCTAAATCACCGTGAAAGAAATTTAAAGATTCTGTAGTATAACCTGCAGTCATTGCACGGGTTGGTTTATTAACACCGCCATTAAGTTCGATAGACCATTTGTTGTATTCTGGTTGGTCAACACTTGGTTTTGCTGATGTGGTAGCCATATTTTGAGCACCTGCTGTAAGTGCTAATAGTAAAAGGGATACTGATGCTAATTTCTTTTTCATGATATCAAAATTTAATTGGGTTTTTATTTAAACTCCAGACAAAATTATGGCTCATGTTTAAGACAATGTTCTATATGCTCTTACATAATTCCCACTAATTAACGTATAATTCTGAAAATCTGTTAATTAAAATTGAATTTTTTATACAAAAAAAGGGTAAAATTTAAGTTTTACCCTTTTTGAATTTGCGAAATAATGGTTATTTTAAATCTGGCTGATATATTTTTACAGATCCGTCGCCTTCACTGCTTACTACTAATAAACTTCTTTTAGTTGGACTTTTTGAAGCCGGAATAAAAAGAATTCCTTCTGGAGCATCGCCTGTTTTTACTGTTTGTAAATATTGTGGAGAAACAGGATTTGTTACATCATAAACCATAAATGCATCAGATCTTTCAAGACCAACAAATAAAATGTTTTGATTTCCCATTTTAGCAACAACTACCGCTTCTGGTTCAGAACCCTTATCATCACTTCTCTTATCATCATAAGTTCCTAATTCGTTTGTTTTTTTATCAACATCGTTCTTACTGTCAAAAACAATTTTTCCTGTGTTTCCATTCCAGATAGAGAATGATCTTGCGCCAAAGCTTACCATTTCGTCTAAATCACCATCGCCGTCAATATCTCCCATATCAGCAACAAGATTTAATCTTCCTAAATTCGCATCTAGTTTTAAAGTAGCAGCATCAGGAAAAACAGTTGCATCAAGTGTCATGTTTTTCATTCGCTTCACATCAGTATAAGCTGTATATTCTCTTGCATCACCTTCATTAGCTGTTACAAAATACGGAACATTATTTAGAGAGAAATGGCTGATAGCATCTGGCATATACAATCCTTTTACTTTCCAAGGATTAAATGCAATTTTATTATCGCTGTCGCTTACATCAATTGCATTTTCAGCAGTATTATAATCTTTTAATCCTAAAGGATAAATAGCAGTAATTGTTTTAGAAGTTAAATCAACTTTTGCAACCCCATTATTTTCTTGCAAAGTTACCCAGGCAGTTTTAGAATCGTCAGAAATGGTAATGTATTCTGGTTCGATATCTTGAGCAAAACTAGTTTTAGCAAATTTTGAAATTCTAAACCCGTCTTTTGCTAAAGCAGCAGCTTGATTAGCAAACGAACTGAAATCTAAAGTTGTAACATTGTAAGTGCTAGTTTCAATGATTGAAATTGTTCCGTTTGGATCTTGAGAATAATCAGTATTTGGTTCACCTTCGTTAGCGGTCATGATGTATTTTCCATCTGGAGAAAAAGTAATCATATCTGGTAATGCACCAACAGTGACCTGTTTAATTAAGCTATAGTCAGATGTATTAAAAACAACTACTTTACCATTTGCCTGTTTGTTTGTGATTGACTCTAAAGCAACAGCCAGTTTTCCGTCAAAAACAGAAACACTATTTGCAGCACCTTCATAAACAGCTAAATCAATTTTTCCTATTCTAATTGGTTTTGCAGGATCTGAAATATTCAATAACGTCAATTTGGTTTACACCGCTGTTATTTACTGTAAAAAGTCTTTTTGTTTTTTCGCAGTAAGCAGAAATTTCTGCTGCAGCTTCACCGCCAATTGTAATTGATCCAATTTCTTTAAAAGTTCCTGGATTTTCATTTACAACTGCTTCTGGTTCATTGTTAGAGTTTTCATCGTTATTACAGCTTGTCATAAATACAAGAGCTGCTAACAATGTGATAGTTAATTTCTTCATTTTGTTGTGTTTTAGTTTTCGCCAAAAGTAATTCTCGGATTTGGGTGTAATATTAAGGCTGTATTATTTAATCTTTAACTTAAATTTTATAAGATATTATGGGTGAAATGTTATATCTTTTTAAGCAGCTGTTTTATAATCCTATCGAATGATTATCTTTGCACTTTCTAAATTAGAACGTATTTATGTCAACAAATAATAGAAGATTTCCAGCAGAATGGGAAAAACAGCAAGGAATTGTATTGTGTTTTCCGCATAATGGCAATGACTGGCCGGGAAAATACGAAGCTGTTCAATGGGCTTTTGTAGAATTTATTAAAAAAGTAGCCGCTTTTGAAACTGTTTTTTTGGTAGTAGCCGATGAAAAGCTGAAAGAAAAAGTTGCAGATATGCTTGAAAGAGCCCGCGTAAACCTTAAAAACATTTCGTATATCATTCATAAAACCAACAGAAGCTGGATGCGCGACTCTGGGCCGATTATTGTAAAAAATGGTTCAAAAAGAGAAGCGTTAAATTTTAACTTCAACGGCTGGGCAAAATATAAAAACTATCAATTAGATAAATTTGTTCCGGGTAAAGTGGCTGATTTTATCGACGTGCCTTTAACTCAGGTAATGTATAAAGGTAAACCGGTAATTGTAGAAGGCGGAGCAATTGATGTAAATGGAAAAGGAACTTTACTGACTTCTGAAGAATGTTTAATGCACCCAACAATTCAGGTACGTAATGCCGGTTTTACAAAAGAAGATTACGAAGCTGTTTTTAAAGAGTATCTTGGAATTACAAACGTGATTTGGCTTGGAGACGGAATAGAAGGTGATGACACACACGGACACATCGACGATTTATGCCGATTTGTAAACGAAGATACTATTGTAACTATTGTTGAAACAGATAAAAACGATTCAAACTATAAACCTTTACAGGACAATTTGAAACGTCTGCAGAATGCAAAATTAGAAAACGGAAAATCTCCGGTTATTGTAGCATTGCCAATGCCAAAGCGTGTTGATTTTGAAGATTTACGTTTACCGGCAAGTTATGCTAATTTTTTAATTTTGAATAATTGCGTTTTAGTACCAACATTTAATGACAGCAACGATCGCACAGCTTTAAATATATTAGCAGAATGTTTCCCAGACAGAGAAGTAATCGGAATAAGCTGTATTGATTTTATCTGGGGATTTGGAACTTTACATTGTTTAAGTCAGCAGATTCCTGCATAAAAATAATAACTGCAAAATAGAAAAAATCACTTTTCTATTTTTTAATATGTTATAAAATTATCAGATATACAGAGACTTTCTTATATCATTTGAGCTGTCACCAAAAGTGGCAGCTTTTTTTTGTTGTATATTTAACATACAGATTTGCCGTGTGTCCCAGCATCCTTCTTATATTCGTATGTTTAACAATGCAGAAATGCAGATTTAATTTTATATGAAGAAGATATTTTTTATCCTTTCCGTGCTTTCTTCCGGAGTTCTATTTTCGCAGTCTGAGGCACAGGAAAAAACTGAACTTACATTTGCTACTTACAATGTGAGTATGGAATCTGATAATTATTCTCCCAAAGGCGCAATGGGAAAATCGGAGCAGATACTGATTTATCAGCTTAATTCAGGGGTTAATGCTCAAATCAGAAATATTGCCCGCATTATTCAGACCGTTAGACCAGACGTTATTTTGCTAAACGAATTTGATTATATTAAAGACCCTGAACTTGGTGTAAAGGCGTTTATAAAAAATTATTTGAATGTGAGCCAAGGCGGGGCAGCGGCCATTGATTATCCTTACTACTATTATTCGACAGTGAATACTGGCCAGCCAAGTCCTTACGATTTGAACAATGATGGAAAGTTGAATAATTTTGGAAATGATGCATGGGGATTTGGTATGTATCCTGGGCAATATGGGATGATGCTTTTGTCTAAATATCCTATTGATGTTAACGCGGTTCGTACTTTTCAACATTTTAAATGGAAAGATATGCCGGGAGCATTGCTTACCAAAAAAGCAGATGGATCAGATTGGTACAGTAAGAAAGCATGGAAAGAATTTCCATTATCTTCAAAATCGCACTGGGATGTTCCTGTAGAGGTTGGTAATAAAACAGTTCACGTTTTAGTTAGTCATCCAACTCCTCCTACTTTTGATGGCGATGAAGATCGAAATGGAAAAAGAAATCATGATGAGATCCGATTTTGGAGAGACTATATTTCAGACAATTCGGCTTCGTATATTTATGATGATAAAGGGGTAAAAGGAGGTTTGTCTCCGGATTCTCGATTTGTTATAATGGGCGATCAAAACGCTTCACCAGTTGAAGGAAACGCCATTAGAGAAGGTATAAAGTCTTTAATAGACAGTCCGAAAATTAATAGCGACTTTACGCCTGCCAGTAAAGGTGGTGCTGCATATAGTCCTGAAAATCCTTTTGGAGTTAATCATACTGCTTTTTGGAGAATGCGAGCTGATTATGTATTGCCATCCAGACTTGGTTTTAAAGTTGTCAATAGTGGTGTATTCTGGCCTGCAAAAGGTGAACCAATGTCAGAATTAGTTGAAAAACGAGAATCAAGTTCAGATCATCGTTTGGTTTGGGTAAAAGTGATCTTAGAATAAATAACTTTTTTTCAATTTTTTCAAGATTAAATATAAAGCATAAAAAAAACCTTGGTTATCGTCAAGGTTTTTTTATTTCTATATATCTTCAGATTGCTCTGCTCTTCATTGTCTTGTAAATGGAGGTAAAAGCTGGCTGGCAACTTCACCAAAACCAATTCTTACTTCATTGTTTTCGCAGAAACCGCGAATAATAACAGTATCATTATCTTCAATAAATTTACGTTCACTTCCGTCATTTAGTTTCAGCGGATTTTTTCCTCCCCAAGTTAATTCCAGCATAGAACCAAAACTATCCGGAGTTGGACCAGAAATAGTTCCAGAGCCCATCATGTCCCCAGAATTAACACGACATCCATTAGAAGTATGGTGCGTTAATTGCTGTGCCATTGACCAGTACATATATTTAAAGTTGGATTTTGAAATCACAGTTTCTTCCTGATTCTCTGGTTTTAAAGAAACTTCTAAATGAATATCAAAAGCTTTTTTTCCTTTTGTCTGCAAATATGGAAGCGGAGACGGATCTTGTTTTGGGCCTTTGGTTCTAAAAGGCTCCAAAGCATCCATAGTCACAATCCACGGAGAAATTGAAGTTGCAAAGTTTTTAGCTAAGAATGGCCCAAGAGGCACATATTCCCATTTCTGCATATCGCGTGCGCTCCAGTCATTTAGTAAAACCATACCAAAAATATAGTCTTCTGCTTCGTAAGTTGAGATGTTTTCTCCCATTACATTCACATCGGTAGTAATAAAAGCCGTTTCTAATTCGAAATCTACTAAACGCGAAGCTCCAAAAACAGGAGTATCATGACCTGCAGGTAATGTTTGTCCCATTGGTCTGTGAACCGGAATTCCAGATGGTACAATTGTAGAACTTCTTCCATGGTAGCCAACCGGAATATGAAGCCAGTTTGGCAGTAAAGCATTTTCTGGGTCACGGAACATTTTACCTACGTTTGTAGCATGCTCTCTGCTTGAATAAAAATCTGTATAATCACCAATTAAAACCGGAAGCTGCATTTCTACATCTTCAATCTTAAATATAACAATATCTCGGTGTTTTGTTGAATCTCTTAGTTGTGGATTAGTCTCGTCGAAAATATCAGCGATACGATTTCGCACCAAACGCCATGTTTTTTTTCCGTCAGAAATAAAATCATTCAGCGTGTCCTGCATAAACATATCATCGGTTAATTCTATTCCTTCAAAATAGTTTAATTGTTGTAAAGCCCCTAAATCTATGGCATAATCGCCAATTCTAGTTCCCACTGTAACGACATTTTCTTTGGTAAGAAACACGCCGAAAGGAATATTTTGAATAGGGAAGTCACTATTTTCTGGTACTTCTAACCATGATTTTCTATTTGTATCGTTGGCGGTTATTGGCATGTTTGATGTTAATTATTTGTTGAAAAATTATATGTCAAATATATCATAATCTGCCAGTATCACAAACGTTTTTTTGTATTTTTGCAGGAAATTAACGAAAAACGAAAAAATGCAACGCGACGAACAAATTTTTGATCTTATCCAAGAGGAAAAAGATAGACAAATTCACGGATTAGAACTTATCGCTTCAGAAAATTTTGTAAGTGATGAGGTAATGGAAGCAGCTGGGTCTGTTTTAACTAACAAATATGCTGAGGGTTATCCTGGCAAAAGATACTACGGCGGTTGTGAAGTAGTTGACGTTATCGAGCAGATTGCTATCGACAGAGCAAAAGAATTATTTGGAGCTGAATATGCAAACGTACAGCCTCACTCAGGTTCTCAGGCAAACACTGCCGTTTACCACGCTTGTTTAAATCCAGGTGATACTATTTTAGGTTTCGATTTATCTCATGGAGGTCACTTAACTCACGGTTCTCCTGTAAATTTCTCTGGACGTTTATACCGTCCGGTTTTCTACGGGGTAGATGCTGAAACTGGTCGTTTAGATTATGATAAAATTCAGGAAATTGCAACTAAAGAACAGCCAAAATTAATTATCGCTGGAGCTTCGGCTTATTCTCGTGATATGGATTTTGCTCGTTTCAGACAAATTGCTGACAGCGTAGGAGCGATCTTATTTGCTGATATTTCTCACCCGGCAGGGCTTATTGCAAAAGGATTATTAAGCGATCCAATTCCACATTGTCATATCGTTTCTACAACGACTCACAAAACATTAAGAGGACCACGTGGAGGTCTAATCTTAATGGGGAAAGATTTCCCAAATCCACAAGGATTAACAACTCCAAAAGGAGAAATCAGAATGATGTCTTCATTATTAGACTTAGCTGTTTTCCCTGGAAACCAAGGTGGACCTTTAATGCATATTATCGCTGCTAAAGCGGTTGCTTTTGGTGAAGCTCTTAAAGATGAGTTCTTTACTTATGCAATGCAGTTACAAAAAAATGCAAACGCAATGGCTGATGCTTTCGTAAAAAGAGGATACAACATTATCTCTGGCGGAACTGATAACCACATGATGCTTATCGATTTAAGAAATAAAAATATTTCTGGTAAAGAAGCTGAAAATGCATTAGTAAAAGCAGAAATTACAGTAAACAAAAACATGGTTCCTTTTGATGATAAATCACCATTTATCACTTCTGGAATTCGTGTTGGAACAGCTGCAATCACAACTCGTGGTTTAGCTGAAAAAGATATGGAAACTATCGTGGCACTTATCGATAAAGTATTAACAAATCATACAAATGAAGACGTTATCGAAGAGGTTGCTGAAGAAGTAAACGAATTAATGAGCGAAAGACCAATTTTTGCGTATTAAAAATTAGTCGTAAAGTCTTAAAGTCGAAGGTCAAAAGTCTAAAAATGGAATGTGAATTTCTATGTTTAGTTTTTGATCTTCGATTTTTCTTTTTAGGTTTTCTAATGACTTTATAACTTTTGACTTTCAAACCTTAAGACTTAAAAAAATGGGCGTATTAAGATTACAATTGCCAACAGACCCAAGATGGGTAAATATCGTTGAGAAAAACATCGAAGAGATCCTGACAGATCATGCTTGGTGCGAGCAGAAAGCAGCAACAAACGCAATTACAATTATTACCAATAATTCTGAGCATCAGGATTTAGTAAAAGATTTATTGGCTTTAGCCAAAGAAGAAATTGATCATTTTGAACAGGTTCACAACATTATCATCAAAAGGGGATTGAAACTAGGACGTGAGCGTAAAGATGATTACGTAAACGAACTATACCAATATATGAAAAGAAGCGGTGACGGAAGCCGTGTTTCTGGTCTTGTTGAAAGATTATTATTCTCAGCAATGATTGAAGCAAGAAGCTGTGAACGTTTTAAAGTGCTTTCAGAAAATATTAAAGACGAAGAATTAGCTGTTTTCTATAGAGAATTAATGGAAAGCGAAGCAGGACATTATACGACTTTCATCACATACGCGCGTAAATACGGAACCGGAATTGACGTTGAAAAACGCTGGAGAGAATGGTTAGCATTCGAAGAATCAATTATTACCAATTACGGAAAAGGAGAAACGATTCACGGGTAGTTTTTTAGTTTTCACGTTTGTCAGGCTGAGCGGAGTCGAAGCCTGCGCAAAGTAAATCAATTGTTCAAAAGTTCAAGTTTTTGTTAATCTAAAATCTAAAGTCTACAATCTAAAATTCCTTACATTTGAGAGTAACCAAAATCTTGAAATATGAGAATAGAAATGGACTTAAAACTGGGGTTTAAAGATGTAATGTTTAGGCCAAAAAGATCAACGCTCAAAAGCAGGTCTGAAGTTTCTTTAGAACAAAATTTCAAGTTTTTGCACAGTACTGCAAGTTGGACAGGAATTCCAATTATGGCAGCCAATATGGATACAGTTGGAACCTTTGAAATGGCTCAGGTTTTGGCTAAAGAAAAATTGTTTACCGCTATTCATAAACATTACACTTTAGAACAATGGAACACATTTCTAAAGAACGTAACTCCGGATTTTTACGATTATATTGCCGTAAGTACAGGAACTGGAAAAGAAGATTTCGAAAAGATTGAAAAAATAATTACTGCAAACCCGTTGCTCAAATTTATCTGTATTGATGTTGCAAACGGCTATTCTGAACATTTTGTACAGTTTTTAAAGAAAACCCGAAAACAATATCCTGATAAAATAATCATTGCTGGAAATGTTGTGACAGGCGAAATGACTGAAGAACTATTATTAGCGGGTGCTGATATTGTAAAAGTGGGAATTGGACCAGGTTCTGTTTGTACAACTCGTGTTAAAACAGGTGTTGGTTATCCGCAGTTATCGGCTATTATCGAATGTGCCGATGCAGCGCACGGTTTAGGCGGCCATATTATCAGCGATGGCGGCTGCACAACACCGGGCGATGTTGCTAAAGCTTTTGGAGCAGGAGCCGATTTTGTAATGTTGGGAGGAATGCTCGCAGGACATACAGAAAGCGGCGGAGAACTAATAGAAGTAAAAGGCGAAAAATTCAAACAATTTTACGGAATGAGTTCAAAAACAGCAATGGATAAACATTCCGGCGGTGTTGCAGAATACAGGGCAAGTGAAGGAAAAACAGTGCAGGTTCCGTTTAAAGGAGATGTGATTCATACTGTTTTAGATATATTAGGCGGAATAAGAAGCACCTGCACTTATGTTGGAGCTTCAAGATTAAAAGAATTGACTAAACGAACGACTTTCATCCGCGTAAGCGAACAGGAAAATCAAGTTTTTAAAAAATAATATGATTAAAATTACCGAAGCATTTGTAGAAGATATTGCTAAAATTCAAGAAATTGCACATATAACCTGGCCAATAACCTATGGCGAAATTTTGACCGCAGAACAATTAGATTATATGTTAGATCTAATTTATTCTGATGAAGCGCTTTCAAAACAAATTCAAAATAAAGAACAGTTGTTTTATTTGATTTCTGATTCTAATTCTGTAATTGGATTTATTGGAATTGAGCATAATTATAAAAGCGAAGCGATTACCAAAATCCATAAAATTTATCTTTTACCAGAAACGCAAGGAAAAGGTTATGGTAAAATTGTTTTTGAAGAAATTGCAAAAATGGCTTTAGAGAATAATTCAAAAGAGCTTTTATTAAACGTAAATCGCTTTAATACCGCATTAAATTTTTATAAAAAGCTAGGTTTTGATATCAAAGAAACGGTTGATATAGAAATTGGGAATGGATATTTAATGGAGGATTACGTGATGGGGAAGAATTTAATTGTTTAATTGTAATATTCGATTTTTCGTTCAGCAACTAAAGTTGGTTCTCCATCTGGTGTTCCTTCAAGGAATATGTTGCATTTTATCCAGTTGTTATGGCTGTCGTATTCGTAGGTGTAGTAACTTATCTTTTGAATGATAACTTGGTTTGGATAATCAGGAATGTATTCTCTTTTTATAATATCGCCCTGTTCATTAAATGTTTTTAAGAAATTTTTAGTAGGATTGGCTATTTCTCCATTTCCTGTTACATAATACTTTACTGTTTCTACATAATCTTTAATAGAATTGTAGCTATAATCTTGTTGCGCAACAACTTTTCCACATCCGAACATAATAATCTTGGTAATGCGTGATTTTGAGTCGTATTCATATTGTAATTGTAAGTCTTTACAATAAGAACACTCAGTGCCTAAAAAGTGATATGCCATTTTATTCTGAGCATATAAACCAACTGTAATTTTTTGATTTACAACTTGCCCTTTTTCATTATAGATAAATGTTTTTTGATTTATTAAGTCATTATCATTGGCTTTTTTGTTCTTAGTTTCTTTACCAGTTCTATATACAAAATACTCTTTCTCATTAATAATTCTTCCTGCATCGTCAATTTCGTATTCAAATTTATCTTCTCTATAGTGAGGCCAAGTTCTTCCATCTTCTTTAGATATTTCATCTTCTTTAGGAATTCTAATTTGATTTAATTTGATTAATAAATTATAATCCATCACAGGATAATACTTTTTTAAAGTAGATCTTAATTCTTTTTTTTCTACCCAGTCAGTTTCATTATATTCATATTCGTATTCTGTTTTAGAATCATCTTCTAGATAGTTTAGACGTGGAAAAACAACGCCTGATCTTTTTTGAAGTCTTTGGAATTTATCAAAATAGAAATATACAGAGCCTCTAATTCCATTACTAAAGATAGCATCTGTTTTTTTATATTCCGGCATATCCTCTTTTGGTTTACTTATTTTGAGATGAACAGATTTTACAGAATCTTTTAAGTTTTGATTACTAATCGCATTATATTTCTCATAAAATAAGTTATCATATTTTTTATTGCTTTGAGCAATTGAAGTTGTAAAAGAGAAAAATATTAAATTAAAAGTCAGATAAGATAAACGAAAATTCATATGTATAATATTAAGTTTTATTGTCATAAAGAAAAAAGTTAACTCACTACCACATCATGCTTAAACAATAGTCCCTTCACTTCCTTCAAAGAAAAAACAGCCTTTTTTAATTTCGTTTTAGAAGGATCAATAGTATAATTATAACTCGTTTTAAAATCGGCTTTGTTGGCGATGGCTTTATCAAATTCTGATCGGTATAAATCACAATTATAGAAAACGGCATTCGTAAGATCTGCCGCCATAAAATCAACGGCAATCAAACTGCAGTTCGTAAAACAAGTTCCTTTTAATTTTAAAGTATAAAACTTCGAAAAGTCTAAAATACAGTCATTAAATTCAATTTCAAATATCAATTTGTCGCACATTGCAAAATTCACTTCTTTAATTTCACATCGGTTAAATCTCGCAGTCCTAAAAGCTGTATAATTAATTTTTGCTTCACTGAAAATACAGTCATTAAAAACACAATCGATAAAAGTAACGGCTAAAAAAGTGCAGGCAGAAAAATTACAATTATTAAAAACACAGCATTCAAAATCTTTAAAATTAAGATCATGTTTGTCATAAATAATCGTATTGTATTCTTTATCAATAAAATATTCGCTTTCTTTTTTCAACTCTTTTCGATAATTATTTGAAGGTGAAAAGGTAATAATTTACCACAAAATATTCTTCTTAAAAAGCAAATCATTTTGATTTCATTCACATTTTTAATCCACAAAATGCTGTAGCTTTACACTTATTTTTTAAGTTAAAACAGATCAATTTTATTATATGGAACCAACAAGAAAGGAACATGATTTTTTAGGAGAATTAGAAATTCCAAATCATTTATACTACGGAATCCAAACTTTTAGAGCGGTAGAAAATTTTAATATTACAGGAATTCCTATTTCAAAAGAGCCTTTGTTTATCAAAGCTTTAGGATATGTAAAAAAAGCGGCAGCTTTAGCAAATAAAGACTGCGGCGCAATCGATTCAAAGCTTGCCGAAGCCATTTGTTATGGAAGCGACCAGGTAATTTCGGGTAAATTTGATAAGGAATTTGTCAGTGATTTAATTCAGGGCGGAGCAGGAACTTCTGTAAACATGAACGCAAATGAAGTAATTGCCAATATCGGACTGGAATATTTAGGGCATAAAAAAGGCGAATATAATTTTCTGCATCCTAATAATCATGTAAACTGTTCTCAGTCAACAAACGATGCTTATCCATCGGCATTTAGAATTGCTTTGTATCTTAAAATGGAAAGCTTCATTAAAACTTTAGCTGGTCTAGAAGTTGCTTTCGCTAAAAAAGGAGAGGAGTTTAAAGAAGTCTTGAAAATGGGAAGAACACAGCTTCAGGATGCGGTGCCAATGACTTTAGGGCAAGAATTTAAAGCGTATGCGACAACAATTGGCGAAGATATTCAGCGTTTAAAAAATGCTCAGGAATTGTTGTTAGAAATCAATATGGGAGCAACAGCCATTGGAACAAAAGTAAATGCTCCAGAAGGGTATCCGGAAATTTGTGTTTCTTATTTAGCCAAAGAAGTTGGGATTCCGTTAACACTATCACCAGATTTAATTGAAGCAACAGTTGATACAGGCGCTTATGTGCAGATTATGGGAACTTTAAAACGTTCTGCGGTTAAAATTTCTAAAATCTGCAACGATTTACGATTATTAAGTTCAGGACCAAGAACAGGTTTTAACGAAATCAATCTTCCGGCACGCCAGCCGGGATCGTCTATTATGCCTGGAAAAGTAAATCCGGTAATTCCAGAAGTAGTAAACCAGACTTGTTTTTATGTGATTGGTCAGGATTTAACAGTTACAATGGCAGCAGAAGCAGGACAATTGCAATTGAATGTAATGGAACCTGTAATTGCTTTTGCAATGTTTACTTCGCTGGATTATCTTTCAAATGCTATTCAGACTTTAATTGATAAATGTATTAACGGAATCACGGCAAATGTAGATCACTGCTACAATATGGTTATGAACAGTATTGGAATTGTAACACAGTTAAACCCAATTATTGGTTATGAAGAAAGCGCCAGTATTGCCGGCGAAGCTTTAAAAACAAATAAAAGTGTTCATCAAATTGCAGTTGTAGAAAGAAAACTTATTACACAGGAAAAATGGGATGAAATTTATTCTTTAGAAAATTTGATTCATCCAAAATTTATAACAAAATAATATTGTTATAAAAAATATAATAACAAGCCGTCGGTAAATCGACGGCTTTTTTTGTTTTAGAGTAAAAAGTTATTGTGTAAAGTCTTGAAAATGAATTATATTTACAAGAGGTTTGAATTTGTCTTAATAGAAATTAAAATTTTTTGGAGAATGAAATTCTTAACGAATATAAATTTTCAGCATAAATTTAAAATTGCAGTTTTGCTATCTATTATACCTTTATTTTTAACAGCACAAATTAAAACAAACCCGGAAGAAAGAGAAATATGCCCACCCAAAACGATCTTTGAAGTCTTTAAAAAGAAAGACTCAGTTTTAGAAATTAAACCAGCAAAAAACAACTTTTTTCTCGTAATTCCTGCAATAGGTTCACAGCCCGCAACCGGATTCTTTTTTGGTGCCGTAGCACAATATACATTTAAAGGAAAACAAGAATCAGATAAATATTCTGTAGCCAATCTTGGAATTATTTATACCTTAAAAAAGCAGTGGATGATTAATGTAAAAAATAATATCCTGCTTAAAAACAACCGAATATTTTTAAGCGGTGATTATAGGCTTTATATTTTTTCACAGCCCAATTATGGTTTAGGAACCGATATAATTCCGCCTCGTAAGGATCGTGATCCAGGTTTTAGTATTGATTCTCTGGCTCAGGCAATGGATTATAATTATTTCAAATTTCACCAAACCGCTTCTTTTGAAGTTAGGAAGAATTTTTATGTTGGCGGCGGTATCAATATCGATTGGTATACAGATATAAAAGATAAAGAATTAGATATTGAAAACGGAAATTTAACCTATCATTACAATTACAGCCAAAAACATGGTTTTGATAATTTAGAATATTTTCTAACAGGTGTAAGTTTTAATCTCGTTTACGATTCTAGGGACAATCAGGTAAATTCTTCACGAGGCTGGTTTGCCAATATTAATTATCGATTTAATCCTGTATTGTTTGATAATCAAAAATACAGTAATATTTTATATGCAGAATATCGAAATTTTATTCCGCTTTCACGAAAAAACGATCGATATATTCTCGGTATTTGGGCTTACGGTCAGTTTGTAACCAGAGGAGAGGTTCCGTATTTAAATTTGCCTGCCATTGGCTGGGATCAGCGGAGCAGGAGCGGTGAAGGTTATACGCAGGGATTATTTAGAGGAAACGGTCTCATTTATTTTTCAACAGAATTTAGATTTCCCCTTATGTGCAATCAAATGCTGAGCGGTACAGTTTTTACCAATTTTGTAACAGCCAGCAATGCAGATAATAATATCGGACTTTTTCATTCCATTCAGCCAGCAGCAGGTGTTGGACTGAGATTGTTAATAGATAAAAAAACGCGAACAAATCTTGTAGCTGATTATGCCTGGGGAAATAATTCTAAAGGATTTTATCTCAATGCAGGAGAAGTTTTTTAAGTGTTGTAATGTGTTAACTATTTGATTTTGTGAAAATTATGTTTGTAAAATGTTAAAAATTTAGAAGAAAAACCTTAAATTTGATAACCATTTAACTTTCAAACACAAAATTTATGAAAAAGTACAGTTTATTATTAGCTGTGTTTCTGTCGGCGATAGGAATGCAGGCTCAGGATGCAAGGTCATTTTCTCTTAATTTGTATGGTGGTTACGTATTTTCAGATAAGGTAGAATATGACAATTCTTATGGTTATGTTGAAGACGGTTTTGAATATGGAGCTGGTCTTGAATATTTCTTTATGCAGAATAGTTCAATCGAATTGAAGTACAATAGGTTAGATACTAAACTGCCTCTTTATGGCCCATTAGGAACTCAGCTAAATGCTGGAGATGATAAAGGTGCAATCAACTACATTTTAGCAGATTATGCTCATTATTTTGATACGGGAACAAATCTGCTTCCATATTTAGGAGCTGGTGCTGGTGTCGCAATATTGGAAACTCCACAAAGTGGCAATGGAACTTATTTTGCCTGGGAAATAAAAGGCGGTGTCAAAATCAAAACAGCTTCTTCAGTTTCAATTAACCTAAATGCTTATCTGCAATCTGTGACTGCTGCTGTTGGCGACAGTTATTATTGGACTTATTACGGTATTGTTGGTGTAACAGATTATGTTTCTACATATCAATTTGGTTTAGGTGCGACATTGAGTTTTAATTTTAAAAATTAAGTTGAATTTCCTAAATTTCTTTTTCAAAATATAAAAAAGCATTCATCAAAAGTGAGTGCTTTTTTTATACTTGTAAAAGTCATTGTTCATAATTAAATCATAATTTATAACTATTATGAATAATATTTTTGAACTCAATCCTTATTTTTGTTGTATATACAAGTTAATATGAAGTTACTAATAGTCGAAGACGAACCAAATCTTTTATCGATTTTACGTAAAGGTTTTGCCGAAAATAACAACGAAGTAAGTGTGGCTCTTGATGGTAAAACTGCCCTTGAGATGATTGACAATTATAACTTTGATGTTGTCGTTTTAGATGTTATGTTACCGGATATTAACGGAATAGAGATTTGCAGAAGACTTCGCGCCAGTAAAAACTTTGTACCTATTTTACTTTTAACGGCTTTAGGAACTTCTGAAAATATTGTAACGGGACTTAATTCCGGTGCCGATGATTATTTGGTAAAGCCATTTAAATTTGGAGAACTTGATGCCCGTGTAAACGCCCTGCACAGAAGAGCACATCAGGAAACCGATAAAATTGACGTGATTACTATTGGCGATTTAGAAATAAACGGACGTGCCAAAACAGTTAAAAGAGATGGAGAATCTATTATTTTAACAGCAAAAGAATTTAAGCTCCTGTATTATTTGGGTAAAAATGCCGGAAGAATTGTTTCTCGCGATCAGATTTTAGATAATGTCTGGGACATTAATTTTGACATGAATACCAATGTTGTTGATGTTTATATTACCTATTTAAGAAAAAAAGTAGACAAGCCTTTTAAAACTAAACTAATTCATACCATGAAAGGTTTAGGTTACGTTATAAAGCCATAAAATGGATATTAGAAAAAAAATTACTTTTACTTATGTAGCACTTTCTACCTTTAGTACCTTGCTATTGAGTATTATAGTATTTGTTTTATTTAGAGAAAATAACCGTTATCATTTCTTGAAAAGGCTGGAAGACCGTGCAAAAATTGTAGCTTCTATTCATTTTCAGCATGATCCCGAAAAAATCAAATATTACAGCAATTTAAAGAAAAACGGGCTTGAGGAACTTATTGAAGAAGAAGAATATGTTCTTAAAATAAACAGTGCCAATAGTTTCGATTATAATACTAAATTAAATCTTCCAAATAAGTTTTATTCTAATATCCTTGCAACCGGAGAAGACTATTTTGAAGTCAACAGCAAATATTATCTTGGACAGGTTTTTACAGAAAGAGACCAAAAATATATTGTAATTGTTGGCGCGCGCGACCGCAGAGGAAAAACTACAACCGTTTATATTATCAAAATATTGCTTTTTGGCGGTATTGGTTTTATACTTCTGGCTTTCTTTTTAGGTCGTTTTCTGGCTAAAAGAGTTATAAATCCTGTAGCTAGAATAACAAAAGAAGTAAACAGAATCAGTGCTTCAAATCTTCATAATCGATTGCCGGCAGTTAAAAACTCTGATGAGATTTCAGATTTAACAGAAACCTTCAACGATATGCTTGACAGGCTTGAAACATCATTTGAAATTCAGGCCAATTTTATCAATAATGCTTCACACGAATTAAAAACGCCAATTACTACGATTATTGCCGAGGCAGAAATTATGCTGCTAAAAGAACGTGAAGTAGCAGAATATATAGAATCATTACAAAACATATACGGACAGGCTTCAAGATTAGGAAACCTCACCGAAAGTTTATTAAAACTGACTCAAACGGGTTACGATGGAAATAAACAGGTTTTGGATATAGCCAGAATCGATGAATTATTGTTGGACGTAAAATCTGATTTAGATAAAATTTTCCCGGACAACCGTGTGAGTATTAAAATGAATTTTGCGCCAAAAGATTCTAATTTACTTTTAATTCCATGCAATAAACCGCTTTTAGAACTGGCGATTAATAACATTATAACCAACGGCGTTAAATATTCAGACAACAATGAAGTATTTGTAACGCTTTCGGCAAATCAGGATGCGATTAAAATTTCGATTAATGATATCGGTATCGGAATTCCGCCAGAAGATATTCCGCATTTGTATGAACCTTTCTTTAGAGGTAAAATTGCTGCCAAATATATAGGTTACGGTTTAGGTCTTCCATTGGCTTCAAAAATCATTCGCATGCACGACGGAGAAATACAAGTACAATCAGAACAAAATAAAGGTACGATTGTAACCATCATCTTTAAAAAAACAAATCCGAAAAAGAACAACATTAAAAATTCTAATGTTGAATCTTAGAAAAATCTAATTTAAGATTAAGACCCTTCTAATTTTCAGGCAGTTATTTTGTATGTATAAACTAAAAGAGTATACATATGAAAAATTTCCTAATACCTACTACTTTAAAAGATGATACAATTTCTGCTGTAAAATCAGCAATTAGTCAGGCAAAAGAATCAGGCTGTGAAATTGTTCTAATGATGGTTTCTGAAACTCCGGATGCCTTTTCATCATCTAATTTTTTAAGAGAAATGAGAACCGGACTTACCAAAAGTCAGGAAGAAGTTCTGGAAACCTGCAGATATATGATTGATCATACTAAAAACTGCAAAATCAAAATCCATAATCAATACGGACTTTCGTCTCCCATTTTTAGAGGAATCATCGAGCATTTTGCTGTAAAATTGGTTATTCTGACCCATTCTTATAAACAGGAAACAAAGCGCATTCACCAATATTTAGTGCAATTAGCGGCAAATCAAAAATGCCCGATTCTGCATTTAGGAAACGAACAGTTCAAACAAGACTTCACAAAAGCACTTTATATCGAAAACAGCAGTGCTAATATTCATGTAAAAGATGTTCAGCAGTATTTAAATGAGAATTTCTCGTATGAAATTGTAAGCCAGACTTCAAAAATTGATGATAATTACGAAGAAGTTGCGCCTTACTTAACCGAAGCCATTTCGAAATACGAAATAGATTTACTGGTAGAAACCCGTAAAGGCGAAAAAATCAAATTTAAAAAAGTAAAAAAACAAGACATTAATGAAAAACTGGGACTTCCGGTGCTTTCATTATATGAGGAGCTGGCTTAGTTTTTTTCATAATCATTTAATTGTATTAATATAAATCTAACGTGCCGCTAGGCACCCCAATATTGGTAGAAAAATAATTGATAATAAATTCAAAACGTGCCGTAGGTACGCAGGAAATAATAACATAGCGTACCTACGGCACGTCAATGAAATTTAAACTCATTTATTGTCTACCAACGTTATGTGCCTAACGGCACATGCAAACTGTAATATTAATTTAATTTAAAACCGAAAATATGTTATTAAGAAAAAGAATACCAATGAAGTACGTTCTCGGGAAAATTAAAGTAGAAATTGCTCTGGTATTGGCTTACACCGTACTATTTGAAATATTTCACCATTATTTTGTTACACTTCCCGTAGATATTCCAATTGCGATTCCAACCATGATTGGAACCATTATATCTCTATTATTAGCTTTTAAATCCAATCAGGCTTATGACCGCTGGTGGGAAGCCCGAATTGTGTGGGGAGCCGTTGTAAACGATTCGAGAACCTTAATTCGTCAGGTGCTGACGTTTTATAAAGACCCTGATTTTTCTGTTGAAGCAAGCGAATTCAAAGAAAACTTTGCCAAAAGACAAATCGCCTGGTGTTATAGTTTAGGAGAGTCGCTTCGAAACCGAGATGCTATAAAACCGTTAAAAGGTTTAATGAGCGATGAAGAAATAAAATACATCAAGAACCATCAAAACGTTCCAAATGCTATTTTAATGCTTCATGCACGCGATCTGCGAAATGCTAAAATCGAGAAGAAAATCAATATGTACCAGCAGGTTGAAATTGATAATACGCTATCGAGATTATGTGACGAAATGGGAAAATGCGAGAGAATTAAAAACACCATTTTTCCAACCACATACAGCATGTACATTAGGCTGACCTTGTGTTTGTTTATTTTATTACTGCCGTTTGGACTGACTAGTGTATTAAGCTGGTTTGCAATTCCGTTAATTACAGCAATTGGTGCGGCTTTCTTTTTGATCGAAAGAATGGCAATTCATTTACAGGATCCGTTTGAGAACAGACCAACAGATACGCCTGTTACAGCAATTGCTAATACAATTGAAAAAAATATCAAGCAAATGCTGAACGAATATCAAAGTGAATTTGATATACTGAAAGAATTTGATCTAAACGACGAACCTAAGAAAGTCGAAAAAGACGCTTATTTCGTTTTATAACTTTTTAATTTTGGTCTCTTTAATTAATTGTTGGCCGGATGGTGAGTAGTTGCACTGTCCGGTTTTTTTATAAAAACATATTTTCTAAATACTTTTTGCCAGTCTTCCTAAAGTTCGAATAGATTCACGCAGTTCATTCGTCCACGGAAGTCCAAAACTCAAACGCATACAATTTGAGAATTGATCCTGAAAAGAAAAAATTCTTCCCGGTGCAATGCTTATATTATGTTTTAATGCCAAATGATAAAAAGCAGAAGTGTCGATTTTTTTATCCAGTTCAACCCAAAGGAAAAATCCGCCTTGAGGCTGGCTTACTTTTGTACCAGCCGGAAATGATTCTAAAACTGTATTGATGTAATTATTGCAGTTTCGGTTCAGGATTTGGCGAATTTTGCGGAGATGATTTTCATAACGTCCGTTTTTTAAAAAATCGCCTACCACTTCATGCGTAATAGTAGGAGAGGAGATCGTATGATATAATTTTGCTCTCAGAATTTCTTTTTTAAATTTTCCCGGAGAAACCCATCCAACGCGATAACCCGGTGCCAGAGTTTTAGAAACCGAACTGCAGCAAAGTACAATACCGCTTTCGTCATAGGTTTTACAGTTGGTTGGTCGGCTTGAGCCAAAATATAAATCGCCGTGAATATCATCTTCAATTAATGGAACATTATAGAAATCCATCAAGCGGACAATTTCTTTTTTGTGTTCATTCGGCATCATACTTCCAGACGGATTGCTGAAATTGCTCATCAAAACACAAGCTTTAACTTTGTTTGCCGAAAGTGTTTTTTTAACAGCTTCCAGTTCAATTCCCGTTGTCATATTAGTTGGAAGTTCCATTACATACAAACCTAAAGATCTGGCCAATTGCAGAATGCCAAAATACACCGGACTTTCGGTAATAATTGTGTCTCCCGGTTTTGTCAAAGCCAGTAAACAATCTGAAATAGCCGAAATACAGCCGGGAGTTGTAATAATATCTTCTTCAGTCAAAGAACCGCCCCATGTAAAAGACCAGCGCGCAATCTCTTTTCTTAAATTACTGTTTCCCTGAATTTCCTCATAACTCGTGCCGCTGTTTGGTAATTGGCGCATTGCCTGAACCATTCCTTTATTCAGCTTTGCTATTGGTAACAGTTCATTTGAAGGAAAGCCAAGCGAAAGCATCGTTAAATCTTTTTTGCGCATATCGCCGTAAACCAAATCGACTAAATCTTCGCGTTCAATATTTTCGACACTTAAAATTGGTGTGCTGGCAGAAGGTTCTGAAATGATTCGTGCCGAAATATTACTCACATAATAACCAGACTGCGGGCGCGATTCAATCAGCGAACGGCTTTCGACTTCATAATAAGCTTTGCTTACTGTACTCATACTATAACCCGTTTCTGCACAGACTTCTCTTATCGACGGCAGTTTGTCGCCAACATTTAAAAGACCTGATTTGATTTGTTTTTCAATCACGTCTGCAAACTGTAGATATAAGTAATTTGAGTTTCCCATAAAATTAAACTGTTATGGTGCAATTTACAAAAACTGTATCTGTATTGCTATTTTATTTTTTAGAAATTTGTCTCTTCAAAAAACAATAACTGTCGTGAAAACCACTAAATATTACATCGCTGCAATTACTGCCTATACCACTTGGGGATTTTTTAGTTTGGTTTTAAGACCAATACACGAATATCCTGCGCTGGATATTTTGTTTTATCGCGTTTTCAGCTGTAGTATTTTAATGCTTTTAATTACCTTTTTGTTTAAAAGAAAAGCATTTCAGGAAACCATTGCAATTTTCAAATCCTTATCTGATTCTGAAAAGAAAAAAGCAGTTTTATTAAACATTGGCGGGAGTTTCTTTTTAATGGCGAACTGGTTCACGTTTATTTATGTAATGAATCATGTAAGTGTAAAAGCAACTTCTCTGGCTTATTTAGTGTGTCCAATTTTAACCACACTACTGGCATTTTTTATCTTAAAAGAAAAACTGGCAAAAACACAATGGCTGGCTGTTGGTTTAAGCATTTTAGGATGTTTGTTATTGTCCTATGCCGATATTATGGATATGTTTTTCAGCATTATTATCGGTTTTACTTATGCATGTTATCTGGTAAGCCAGCGTGTTAACAAAGGTTTTGACAGGTTCATTGTACTGACATTTCATATTACTTTGGCAGCTATTTTATTATTCCCTTTTTATCCGGAATACAGCGGGCCTATTCCAACTGAATTTAAATTTTATTTCTGTATAGAAACCATCGCCATTGCATTTACAATTATTCCATTGTTCCTAAACTTGTACGCCCTTTCAGGAATCAACTCATCAACCGTTGGAATGTTGTTAAATATAAATCCGATGATTGCTTTTTTATTAGCAAATTTTGTCTATCACGAAAAAATCAGTGCTTTGCAAATCAGTGCTTACGGCATTATTTTTATTGCAGTGTTAGTTTTTAATTCACATCATATTTTTGCTATAAAACAGAAATATATCCTGTCGTCTAAAGATTCTCACTAAGTTAATCTTGTATTTTTTATTGGTTTAAGGTATAAAATTACGAGAATCTTAACAGGAATATTAAACAGGAATGAGTATTTTTCATTCCTGTTTTTTTATGCAGTAAAATGAAATACAGACCGCAGGTTGTACAGATTAAACGGATTATTTTCTTTATGTAGAAAGTCAGCCACGAATTACACAAATTTTCACGAATTCAAATTGATTTAAGAATCAGTATGAATGAAAATAAATTCGTGAAAATTTGTGTAATTCGTGGCTGTAAAAAAAACTTTTAATCTGTATAATCTGCGGCAAAAAATAAAAATAAAAACCGAATCTCTATTATATGAAACCAGCTAAACTTCAAGCCTTTACTCCGTTGTTTTATTTAGTGTGGTCTGACGATCTTTTGACTCAAAAAGAATTTTCGACACTAAAAGAATTTATAAACTCCTTAAATGTTTTATCACAAGAAGAAAAAGAATATTTATTGTCTAAAGTAGATATTTCAAATCCGCCTTCACGAAACGAACTCACACAATGGAAATTAGACATTGAAAAAAGTATTCAGGATAAATTTTCAATCAAATCAATTTTTGATATTGCAGAAGCGCTTTCGGGAAGTGATTTAGATTTAACGCCAATTGAATCAGATTTTATAAAACTTGAAAATGATCTTGGAATTTTAGGCGAAGAAGCGCTTCAGAACTTTAAAACAAAAGCCGATTCTTTTACCGCAAATTCACATACTATAAGCAATTTTGATATTCAGAAAATAACTGAATTTCTGGATGGGAAAGAAGCACCAATTATAAAAAAGGTAAAATCGGTTATTTCCCGACCAGAGTTTGCATACGAAACTTCTACAGATATTAACGTTTTCCGCCAGACGGTTTACAATTGGTGTAAAATCCTGGCCGATGAAAACTTAGGAAATATGGCATATCCAAAAGAATACGGAGGCGGAGGCAATGTAGAAGATTATTTCGCAATTATGGAAACGCTGAGTTATCACGATTTAAGTTTAGTGATAAAATTTGGCGTTCAGTTTGGACTTTGGGGCATGAGCGTTCAGTCTCTTGGAACCGAAAAACATTATGCTAAATATTTAAAAGATATAGGTTCGTTAAAACTTCCGGGTTGTTTCGCAATGACCGAAACACATCACGGATCGAACGTAAAAGGTCTGGAAACTACTGCAACTTATAATCATTCAGACAAAACTTTTACCATACATACACCAAACAAAAATGCTCAAAAAGAATATATTGGTAACGCAGCAGTTCATGGGCAGATGGCAACGGTTTTCGCAAAATTAGTTATAGACGATCATGATTATGGCGTAAATGCTTTTGTAGTGCCATTGCGTGACACAAACGGGAATACGGTAAAAGGTGTAACAATTGGCGACTGCGGTCATAAAATGGGATTAAATGGAGTAGACAATGGAACAATCAGCTTTGATAATGTCGTGATTCCAAAAGAAAATATGCTGGATCGTTTTGCTTCTGTAAACGATAAAGGAGAATTTGAAAGTCCAATTCCGAGTGATAACCGAAGATTTTTCACCATGTTAGGAACTTTGGTAGGAGGAAGAATCGGGATTCCGCGTTCAGCTTTAGCAGCAGCCAAATCCGGATTAACTATTGCCATTCGTTACAGCGACCAGCGCCGACAATTTGGTCCTGAAGGCGGATCTGAAGTTCCAATTTTAAATTACAGAATGCACCAGCGTAGATTATTACCGCATTTGGCAAAAACCTATGCCGTTCATTTTGCGCTTCAATACCTTACCAAAAGATTTTTGAATAAGAAAGAAGAGGAAATGCAGGAAATAGAAGCACTTGCTGCAGGAATGAAATCCTATTCAACCTGGAGTACAAGAGATATCTTGCAAGAATGCCGTGAAGCCTGCGGCGGAAAAGGTTATTTATCTGAAAACAGAATTGATGCACTTAAAAACGATACTGAAATTTATACCACTTTTGAAGGCGATAATACAGTTTTAATGCAGTTAGTAGCTAAAAACCGTCTGTCTGAATTTAGAAAGTCTTTTGGCGAAATGGGATCTTTGGGAATCATCAATTATGTATATGAAAATGCCAAAACCGCAATTACAGAAAAAAATCCAATCGCAACGCGAAGAACAGACGACGAACATTTACTTGATACGGAGTTTCATCTTCAGGCTTTTGTACATAGAGAAAAAACAATTCTGGCTTCGGCAGCAAGACGTATCAAGAAATTAGTCGACGGCGGATTAGAAGCCTACGATGCTTTTAATGTTGTACAGCATCAAATGATCGATGTAGCTCAGGCTTATCTGGAACGTATTGTTTTAGAACAGTTTCAGGAAGCTGTTAAAATAATCGAAGACGAAAATTCAAAGCAAATATTGACAAAATTATATCAGTTATATGCGCTTTCGCAGATAGAAAAAAACAAAGCCTGGTATTTGGAAGACGGCTATATGGAAGCTGTAAAAACCAAGGCAGTCCGCAAAATTGTAAACCAGCTTTGCTGGGATATTCGTCCGGATGCCGTAGCGTTGGTAAATGCCTTTGATATTCCGGAAAGCTGTTTAGCAGCGCCAATTGCAGTTTAGATTTTAATCTGTGCTAAAGAAATCTTAAATAGCCCGTGGTTTCACCACGGGCTATTTTTGAAAAAATTACCAGTTTCCTTTCAAACCTTCTTTTAGAGCTTCATTATATTTGGTTAAATCAAAGCTGTATAAATCCGGGGCTTTGTGCGCACCGCCTTTACGCGATTCGTCTAGTTTAATAAGAATATCATAACGAAGAATTTTTCGATAAAAATTACCGCGATTCAGTTTTTTGCCCAAAATAGCTTCATACAATTTTTGAAGTTCCGGCATTGTGAATTTTTCCGGCAGTAAATTATAACCAATGGGATGATTATTGAGCTGTTCTCTAAGAGTAAGCAGTGCTTTATCAAAAATTGTTCTGTGATCCATCATAAATTCTGGCAGAGTTTCAATCAATTTCCATTCGACTGCATTTGAGTATTGGTCAATTCTTAATTTTACCTGCGAATGTTCTGCAAGGGCATAATAACCAATAGAAACAAAACGCTGTTTGTTCCAAATGCTGTCATCGTAAGCCTCAAAAGCGCTTTCAGATCTTTTTAAATTTCCAAAAGTGTAAAACTGCTGTAAATAGATATTTTCGGTTCCGGTTCTGTCTTTTAAAATTCGTACTGCGGCATCATCTACATTTTCATCTTTTTGTACATAACCGCCGGGAAGTCCCCATAAATTCTGATCCTTCATATTTACGGTAAGAACATGAAGTGCATTTTCGTAAAAACTAAAAATAACACAGTCAACAGAAAGTGACGGAATATATTTTTCCCAAGCTTCGGCAGACTGTTGTTCAAGTAATTTCTTTAGTTCCATTTATTTCTATTTGTTTCAAATTTAATCTATTTAAGAATTTAAAAGCACTGCAAATCTCCAAAACTTTATTTTTTGCCAATAAAACCAGCATTTTTAAAGGTTTTTTGCTTCTGGGTATTTTTTAATGTATTTCATGTTACGCTGTGAATACAATAGTTTTAATTGTTTTTAATTGTGATAAATTAAAATTTAACCTGTTTTATTTGTTGAAACGAAAAAAAGTAATTAATATTGCTTCATAATGAAGCAATGAAAAAAAGCTGCATATTAAAACTTTACTATTTTCTAAACCACATTTTAGTTTCCCTTATGAAAAAAACAATTATAAAAACAGCACGAGTATCACTTTTGACTGCTTTAGTGATTTCGAATTTATCATGGAACAGTGTTTCTGATGATGAAAATAATCCGCCTTTTCTAACAGTAAAAGGATTTACTTTTAGAGATTTAAATAAAAATGGAAAACTGGATATTTATGAAGATACCAGACTTTCGATTCACGAACGTGCTGTCGATTTGGTCAAAAAAATGACTGATGAAGAAAAAGCTAATTTTTTAATGGGAACGGGAATGCCAGGTTTTGACGGAATAAAACCTGTAGTAGGAGCAATTGAAGGACGTGTTCCGGGTGCTGCAGGAGGAACTTACGAAATTAAACGTTTAGGAATTCCGGCCATTATTGTGGCTGACGGACCTGCCGGACTTAGAATAAAACCTATTCGTGAGAATGATAAAAATACGTATTACTGTACTGCTTTTCCTGTTGGAACTGCTTTAGCTTCAACATGGAATGAATCGTTGATTGAAAAAGTAGGTAAAGCAATGGGAAATGAAGTAAAAGAATATGGGGTTGATGTATTGCTGGCGCCAGCTTTAAACATTCACAGAAATCCTTTGTGCGGCAGAAATTTTGAGTATTATTCTGAAGATCCGCTGGTTTCTGGCAAAATTGCTTCGGCGATGGTAAAAGGGATTCAGTTAAATGGAGTAGGAACTTCAATTAAACATTTTGCAGCTAATAATCAGGAAACCAACCGCCTTTCAATCAATGAACACATTAGCGAAAGAGCCATGCGTGAAATTTATTTAAAAGGTTTTGAGATTACTGTAAAAGAATCAAATCCATGGACGGTTATGTCTTCGTATAATTTGATTAACGGAACTTATACTTCGGCAAGAAAAGACCTTCTAACAGATATTCTTCGTAATGAATGGGGGTTTAAAGGGATCGTTATGACAGACTGGTTTGGAGGTTTTGCCGGAGCACAATCTATTATGGCAGGTTCAAGCAATGTTACAGAACAGCTGAGTGCCGGAAACGATTTATTAATGCCGGGAATCGAAGCACAAAAGAAAGCCATTATTGAAAACATTAATAATAAAAAATTATCTAAAGAAGTTGTAGACAAAAATGTAGAAAGGATTCTCGAATTGGTTTTGAGATCGCCAATTATGGAAAACTACAAATACTCAAACAAACCCAATTTAAAGGAAAATGCACAAATTACCAGACAAGCAGCATCTGAAGGAATGATTTTGCTGAAAAATGATAAAAATGTGCTTCCGTTTACGAACAAAAAAGGAAAAGCAGCCGTTTTTGGAGTTACATCATATGATTTTATTTCTGGAGGAACCGGAAGCGGAGACGTAAACGAAGCTTATACAGTCTCTTTATTAGATGGTTTAAAAAATGCAGGTTACTCAATTGATGAAGAATTAAAAACAACTTACACACCATTTGTTGCAAAGGTAAAAGAAGCAGAAATGGAAAGCCGTAAAAAAGAAGGTTTTCTGGCTTTACCAAAAAGACTTCCTGAATTAAAATTGGAAAAACAAGAAATTGCAAAACACGCCGCATCATCAGAATTGGCAATTATAACTATTGGTAGAAATTCTGGAGAAGGAGGCGACCGCAAGGTTGATAACGATTTTAATCTTGCTCAGGATGAGGTAGAATTAATAAATAATATTTCTGAAGCTTTTCATTCAAAAGGAAAAAAAGTAGTTGTAATTTTAAATATAGGCGGTGTTATAGAAACTGCAAGCTGGAAAGATAAAGCTGATGCCATTTTACTTTCATGGCAGCCAGGGCAGGAAGGAGGAAATTCAGTAGCTGATGTTTTTTCAGGAAAAGTAAATCCGTCTGGAAAATTAACTATGACTTTTCCAATGAAATATGAAGATACACCATCGGCAAAAAACTGGTTAGGAACTCCTGCAGACAATCCGACAAATGTGACGTACGAAGAAGGCGTGTATGTTGGATATCGTTATTACAATACCTTTAATGTAAAACCATCTTATGAATTTGGTTTTGGAAATTCATATACAACATTCAATTATTCTGATGTAAAGTTAAGTTCATCGGTTTTTAATAATGCAATGACAGTTTCGGTTACAGTTAAAAATACCGGAAAAACAGCAGGGAAAGAAGTAGTGCAAGTATACTTGTCTGCACCTTCAAAATCTATCGATAAACCAAAAGAAGAATTAAAAGCTTTTGCAAAAACAAAAGAATTAAAACCAGGTGAAAGTGAAACTTTACAACTGGTATTATCACCAAAAGATCTGGCTTCTTTTTTAGAAAATAAAAATGCCTGGATTGCAGAAGCAGGAACTTATAAAGTTTTGGTTGGTGCTTCATCTTTAGACATTAAAAAAACGGCTGAATTTACAGTATCAAATGAAATTGTGGTCGAAAAAGTAAAAAAAGCTTTTGAACTCGACACTCTATTTAAAGAGTTAAAACAATAATAAATTAAGTAATTGGTTTTTGTAGCAAATTAATGTTTTAACTAAAAATTCCACTTGAATATTCGAACAGAATAATTAAGTGGAATTGTCTTTTTTATATCATTTTGTAATATGAAATAAGTTTGCTTATATCTCTTTTGGAAATAATCGGCTTTAAATCATTGTTTTATTGAAATAATTTGATTTTTCAAAATCCTGAATGTTGATAGAAATTACAGGAACTTGTGGAAGTAAAGAGTTTAGTTTTGTTACGATTACTTTAGATAAATTCCCTTTTTGATCGTCGTTTCGGCCTTCCATTATATAACTAAAAACGTGTATAAAATCATCCAGAGTATTTCCGTTGTTGTAATAACTAAAAGGATTGATGCGTACTTTAATTTCAGATGCTGTAAATAATCCAGTTGATAAAGCAGCATCAAAAACTTCCTGCATTATATCATCTGCAGATTTTAACCGAATTACATTCTCTGAACAATCAATTATAAAGTGCGGCATAATTTTAAGTTTTAGATTAAATTTTTATTGTAACAAAATTATGAAAAACGATACTTGTAATACGTGGTAGAAAAGATATTTTTCTATTTTACACTTTAGTATATTTGTGCGTTTCATTTATCTCTTTATTAGTTTGAAAAATCTATTTCTGTTATCTTTTATAGTTCTTATCTGCTTTCCGGTTTTTGCGTTGGATAGTACTGATACTATTTTAACTAAGCTCAATTTTGCTTTAAAAAATAAAGAGCATTATGTAAGGCTGAAAGAAGAACGAATTTTGAATTTCAAAAAAATAAAATCTGATAACTTAACTCAGGAACAAGAATACAATTACAATAAAACTTTATATACAGAATATCAAAAATTCAATTCAGATTCGGCAATATTGTATGTAAAAAAGAATTTGAAGATTGCTGTACAGCTTCAAAATAAAGAACTGGAAGATCTGGCTAATCTGCAATTAGTTACCTTATATTCATCTTCAGGAAAATACCGCGAATCTGAAGCCATTTTGAAAAGCATCAACAAAAAAACACTTTCGGCACATTTACTGCCTACTTATTATATTTCTTATCGCGAGTTTTTTGAACATTATGCGGCAAACAGCTACAATGAGGAATACCGCCTGCAGATTATAAAATATAGAGATTCGCTGCTTAAAGTTTTAGATCCTAAAACATTAGATTATAAAATCAACAGAATCCAGCAGAACATTTTTCTTAGAAAATTTGGTAATACACAAAAGCAATTACTGGCATTATTAAAAAATACACCAGAAGAGAATCCGCAGTATGCTATGATTACCTATTTGCTTGGTAAAATTAATGAAGCAACAAACAATCTGGAACTTAGAAAGAAATATTATGCACTTTCAGCTGCATCAGATTTAAAAAATGCGAATAAAGATAATGCTTCATTGCAGGAACTGGCTTTGGTTTTTTATGAAATTGGCGATGTAGATATGGCTTACAAGCTGACACAATCAGCCATTGAAGATGCTTTATATTGCAATGTACAATTCCGTACACTTTTAATGTCAGAAGTATATTCGATTATCAATACCGTTTATTTAGAGAAAGAAGCCAAACGAAAAACCGAATTACAGTTATACTTAATCTGTATCAGCCTATTATCTGTTTTTTTAGTTGCCGCAGTAATTTATGTTTACAAGCAAATGAAAAAGGTTTCTAAAATTCGTGCTGAATTGTATGAAACGACTCAAAAACTGGCAAAATTAAATAAAGAAATAACCGAGACAAACGAACAGCTGCAAGAAACCAATTCGCAGTTATCAGAATCTAATCATGTTAAAGAAGAATACATTGCGCATTTTTTCAGCCTTTGTTCTACTTATATAAACAAACTTGAGAATTACCGTATCATTTTAAATAAAAAAGCAACGGCTAAACAGTTTGATGAAATTTACAAAATGCTAAAATCGACTACTTTAGTTGATAACGAACTCGAAGAGCTTTACAAGAATTTTGACATTATATTTCTAAATCTTTATCCAACGTTTGTAAAAGATTTTAATACACTTTTAATTCCCGAAGAACAGATTGTTCTAAAACAAGGAGAACTGCTGAATACGGAGCTTCGAATTTTTGCTTTAATCCGACTTGGAATTACAGACAGTGTTAAGATAGCGGCATTTCTTCGTTATTCTTTAAGCACAATTTACAATTACAGAACACGAGGCAGGAATAAAGCCGCAGTTTCGAGAAATGATTTTGAAGAAATGGTCATGAAAATTGGCTCAATGGCATTGAAATCCTAAAAAAACATTTTAAAAGTACTACTTTTTTTAGTGCTTTTTTTTATTTATTTAATTGTTAATCAATAATTTAATTTTTTTAATCACTACTTTTTTGCGTTTAAAAATATAACATGTACGATAACGTTTTAGTTTTACAATATTATTAAAAGGTACAACTGACCACTAGTATCTTTTTAGAAATTGAATGCTTAAATAAATTATAATAGTTATGTTTAAAAACGTTAAAACAATCGTTGTTTTAGTTTTATTGAGTTCATTCGGATTGAATGCACAAAATAAAGTTCCGGTTTATCTTGATGATAAGAAGCCAATTGATGAGCGCGTAGAAGATGCGCTTAAAAGAATGACAACCGAAGAGAAAATTGCCATGATTCATGCGCAGTCTAAATTTAGTTCACCTGGAGTGAAACGTCTTGGAATTCCTGAAAACTGGATGACCGACGGACCTCACGGAATTCGTACTGAAGTAAAATGGGATGAATGGGATCAGGCTGGATGGACAAATGACTCTTGTATCGCATTTCCGGCTTTAACAGCTCTTTCTTCAACATGGAACAAAGAACTATCTTCTTTATACGGAAAATCAATTGGAGAAGAAGCACGTTACCGTAACAAAAACGTACTATTAGGACCAGGAGTAAACATTTACAGAAGTCCATTAAACGGCCGTAATTTCGAATACATGGGAGAAGATCCATTTTTGGCTGCAAAAATGGTTGTACCTTATATTAAAGGAGTACAGGCAAACGGTGTTGCTGCTTGTGTAAAACACTTTGCATTAAACAATCAGGAAACAAACCGTAATTCTGTAAACGTAATTGTTGATGATCGTGCATTATACGAAATTTATCTTCCGGCTTTTAAAGCTGCAGTTCAGGAAGGCGATGTTTGGTCGATTATGGGATCTTACAACAAATACAAAGGACAGCAATGCTGCCATAACGAATATTTGTTAAACGATATTCTTCGAGGCGAATGGGGCTTTAAAGGTGTTGTAGTTTCAGACTGGGGAGGAGTAAATGATACTAAACAAGCTATTCACAATGGTCTTGATATGGAATTTGGTTCTTGGACAAATGGTCTTTCATGGGGAACAAGTAATGCTTATGATAACTATTACTTAGCAAAACCATATTCAGAAATGATTAAAAAAGGTGAAGTAGGCACAAAAGAGTTAGACGAAAAAGTACGTCGTATTTTACGTTTATCTTTCTTGACTACAATGGATAGAAATCGTCCGTTTGGATCTTTTGGAACACAAGAACACGCTGATGCAGGCCGTAAAATTGCCGAAGAAGGAATTGTATTATTACAAAACAACAATAACATTCTGCCAATTAACCTTTCTAAAACTAAGAAAATTGCAGTAATTGGAGAAAATGCTATTAAAATGATGACAGTAGGAGGAGGAAGTTCTTCTCTTAAAGCAAGATACGAAATTACACCTCTTGAAGGTTTAAAGAAAAGAATTGGCAGTCAGGCAGAAATCGTGTATGCACGAGGTTATGTGGGAGATCCAACAAGTAACTACAACGGAGTTGTTGCAAAAGTAAGCTTAGAAGAAAAACGTCCACAGGCTGAATTAACTGCCGAAGCTTTAAAAGCAGCTAAAGATGCAGATATCGTTCTTTTTATTGGAGGTTTGAACAAAAGCCCAAATCAGGATGACGAAGGACACGATCGTAAACAATTAGAATTGCCTTATGGTCAGGATAAATTAATCAGCGAATTAGCGAAAGTAAATAAAAACATTGTTTTTGTAAATATTTCTGGAAATGCAGTTGCAATGCCGTGGGTAAAAGAAGTTCCTGGAATTGTTCAGGGATGGTTTTTAGGAACTGAGGCTGGAAACGCTTTGGCAAATGTTTTAGTTGGAGACGTAAACCCTTCTGGAAAACTTTCTTTTACTTTCCCTGTAAAATTAGCTGATAACGGAGCTCACGCTTTAGGAGAATTTCCAGGCGGCGATGACGTAAAATACAACGAAGGAATTTTTGTTGGATACCGCTGGGCTGATAAAAATAAAGTTAAACCATTGTTTCCTTTCGGACACGGATTAAGCTACACAACTTTTGCTTACGGAAAAGTAACAGCTGATAAAAAACAACTTTCAAGCAGCGATAAAATTACATTTTCTGTGAATGTGAAAAATACAGGAAGCAGAGAAGGATCTGAAGTTGTTCAGCTTTATATCAGCGATTTAAAATCTTCATTACCACGTCCGGTAAAAGAATTAAAAGGATTTGAAAAAGTTTCACTAAAAGCGGGAGAAGAAAAAACAGTTACGTTTACTATCGATAAAACGGCTTTAAGTTTCTTTGATGATAAAAAACACGACTGGGTTGCAGAACCGGGAGCTTTTGAAGCAATTGTTGGAGCATCTTCAACAGATATAAAATCGAAAGTGGGCTTCTCACTTCAATAATTTCATTATTTCTAAATTGGTTGGTTAGTAAAAGCTGCAAGTGTAAAAATTTGCAGCTTTGCTTTTGATTTAATTTTACCATTAAGATGATTAAGAGAGCTTTATTTTCTAAATTGTTTTGAAGCTAAAACAACATTTATTAAGTTCAGCTTAATTTTCTTAATATCTTTTATGACAAAAAATATATCATGACCAGAAATGCACCTTTACAAGATAATACACCTGTACAGGGTGGGTTAATGGCAGCATCGCCAGACGGAAAAGGTTTCGAAGCTAGATTCGAAAATTTCACTGTAAAAACATCTTCCGGACCAGCGAAGATCAGAATGGCTTAAAATCACCAATAAAACAATTATAACTAACTATTAACCATTAATAATTAACCATTTTATGAGTTCAGTTTCAGTTGACATTCAACCAAAAAAACACTATGAAATTTTAGACGGACTTCGAGGAGTTGCTGCTGTATTGGTTGTAATTTTCCACATTTTCGAAGCTTTTAATGAAGGAAGCCGTTTTAAACAAATTATGAATCACGGTTATCTTGCCGTAGACTTCTTTTTTCTTCTCTCCGGATTTGTTGTAGCATACGCCTATGATGACCGCTGGAGTAAGTTAACCCAATGGGAGTTTTACAAACGACGCTTAATCCGCTTACAGCCCATGGTAATTATGGGAATGATAATTGGAGCCATTTTTTATTATTTTCAAGAATCAAGTGTTTTTCCGCAAATAGCAACAATGCCCGTTTGGAAGTTATTATTAACAATGGTAATTGGGTTTACACTGCTTCCAATTCCGCCTTCAATGGAAATTAGAGGCTGGGGAGAAATGCATCCTTTAAATGGTCCGGCATGGTCACTTTTTTTTGAATATATTGCTAACATCTTGTACGCCCTAATTTTTCGCAAATTTTCAAATAAAGTACTATCAGTATTCGTATTGATATTTGCCGGACTTTTAATAAACTATACTGTATTTGGGCCAAAAGGAGATGTAATTGGCGGATGGTCGTTAAATCTGGAACAAATGAATGTGGGTTTTACACGTTTATTATATCCATTTTTTGCTGGAGTTCTGCTTTCTCGTTTAGGAAAACTAATTCATATTAATGGTGCTTTCTGGATTTGCAGTATTATGATTGTAGTTATATTCTGGATGCCAAGATTTGGTGATGAAAATACTTTATGGATGAACGGTTTATATGAATCTTTTAGTATTATTTTTTTATTCCCGTTAATTGTTGCCATTGGTGCAGGAGGCGAAATTAAAAATTCAATTTCTCTTAAAATATGTAAAGCCTTAGGAGATATTTCGTATCCTATTTACATAATACATTATCCATTAATTTATTGGTATATGGGCTGGGTTATTGAAAATAAAGTTCCATTAAAAGACGGTTATCTATTAGGAATCGGTGTTTTATTTGCCAGCATAACTATTGCCTATTTATGTTTAAAATTATATGATGAACCGGTTCGTAACTGGCTTCAGAATAAATTTCAAAAAAGAAGGAGTTAAGTTTAGGTTCAAAGGTTCAGAGGTTCAAAGGGAAAAACTTTGTCCCTCTGAACCTCACTAAAAATATTGAATTTCTTAATTTTGTTAGTTATGAAATTTCAAAAAAGGGATAGACTTAATTGTTTATCCCTTTTGTTTTTCGAAAAAAGACAATCAAAGAAACCTTTGTCTCTATGTCACTCTGTTTCTCTAAACCTAAAATCTAAACCAATTCATAGAAATTTCGTTTTCCAATTTTAATTTTGGTTTCCTTTTTCAACTCAATCAATTCGTACGGATTTGTAATTTTTAGATTGTTTATTTGAACAGCACCGCTTTCGATCAGTCTTCTGTTTGCTGATTTTGTAATGTCATTTTTTATAAAAGTACAAAGATCAATTAAAGCCATTTGATCAGATTTGTTATCTAAAGAAGAAATCAAAACAGGAACAAACGATTTTTCTGCAAAGTTTTTGTTCTGAAACTGATTTACGAAAAAATCTTCTGCTTTATCTGCTTTTTTTTCATCATGGTATTGACTGATGATATTTTTTGCAATTATTTTTTTGATGTTCATTGGGTTTTCCTCTTTCAACCGATTTTTGATTTCTTGTTTTTCTTTTGCAGAAAAATCAGTTGTCAATTCTAAGAATTCCAAAATAAGATCATCAGGAATTGACATTGTTTTACCAAACATTTCATTAGGTTCGTCTGTTAAACCAATGATATTATTGAGCGATTTGCTCATTTTTTCCTTTCCGTCCAATCCTCTCAACAAAGGCATACACATTACAATTTGCAGAGATTTTTTAAAGGTTTCCTGTAATTGTCTTCCCATAGTGCAATTAAAAAGCTGATCTGTACCGCCCATTTCAATATCGGCATTAATTTTAACCGAATCAAAACCCTGCAAAATTGGGTACACTAATTCATGCATGGCAATAGGTGTATTTTCGGTAAAACGTTTATTAAAATCATTTCGCTGCATGAGCTGCGCAACCGTTACGTTTGACATAATCTGAATTACTTCAGAAAAAGAAAGCGAGTCGAGCCAGTCAGAATTAAAAACAATCTGCGCTTTCTCTACATCAATGATTTTCGATAATTGAGCAATATAAGTTTCGGCATTGTGCTGTACTTCTTGGGCATTTAGAGGTTTTCTGCTTTTATTTTTTCCGGTTGGGTCGCCAATTCTGGCTGTAAAACTTCCCACCAAAATCACAATTTGGTGTCCTAAATCCTGAAATTGCTTTAATTTTTTTAATACAACGGCATGTCCTAAATGCAAATCAGGCGCAGTAGGATCAAAACCCAGTTTAATAATCAGTTTTCTGTTTTCTTTTTCAGCCTGATTTAATTTTTCTTCCAGACCATTTTCCGGTAAGAAGATGGCGGTGTTTTCTTTAAGTTTTTGAATTGTTTCCATTTTTTTGAAAATAAAAAAGCCCGGACAAAATGCCCGGGCTTTAAGGTTTATATAATTTATAATACTAATTTACAGTCGTGAATACGTTGAATTATATGCATAGCCTATCCGAGCAGGTATTATTGCATAATAATAAGTGCTGAAAAAAGGAAGGCGTAATATGCTGTTCAAAAATTTCATGACTGCAAAGATAAAATTTTTAATTATAAATTTTAAAATTATTCTAAAAACCAATTCTCCTAAAGCTTTAAAAAAAATTTGTTCCCCAAAATTTTTCTAAAAATATTGAATTTCAGTTTTGTTAGTTATGATACTCAAAAAAGGGATAAAATTAATTGTTTATCCCTTTTGTATATTTAGTTCAAAAAGAAAGCCTTTGTTCCTTTGAACCTTTGTAACTCTTAACCTTTAAAAAACTTATTCTAAAACTAAAGCTCCTAAAGCTTCTTTGCTGAAACCTTTTAACTGATCTGTTTTTCCTGCTTTAATTTTAGCTACCCAGTTAGGATCAGATAAAAGAGGTCTTCCTACGGCAACCAAATCAAAATCGCCTCTGTCGAAACGTCTGTTTAATTCGTCTAAAGAAGTCGGCTCAGAACTTTCTCCGGCAAAAGCACCAAAGAAATCACCAGAAAGTCCAACAGAACCAACCGTAATAGTTGGCGCTCCGGTTACTTTTTTAGCCCATCCCGCAAAGTTTAAATCAGATCCTTCAAATTCAGGTTCCCAGAAACGACGCTGTGAAGCGTGAATAATATCAATTCCGGCATCAACAAGAGGAGTAAGCCATGCTTCTAATTCCTGTGGATTTTTAGCCAGTTTATAATTGTAATCAGAAGGTTTAAATTGAGAAAAACGCATGATTACAGCAAAATCATTCCCAACTTGTTTTCTAATTTCTTTTATAACTTCAATTGCAAAACGATTACGTTCCGGCAGTGTTTTTCCGCCATAAATATCTTCACGTAAATTCGTTTCGGCTCTAAAAAACTGATCAATTAAATAACCGTGTGCACCGTGAATTTCGATAGTATCAAAACCAAGTCTTTTAGCATCGGCTGCGGCTTTACCAAAAGCAAGAATCGTGTCTTCAATATCTTTTTCAGACATTGCAATTCCGTTTCTAAAATCAGGACGGTTTAATCCAGACGGACCTTCAAATGGAACAGGAGGAACCCAGCCGGAATGGTGGTTATCCATAATTCCCATATGCCAGATCTGCGGGCCCATTTTTCCGCCGGCGGCGTGAACTTCGTCAATAACTTTTTTCCAGCCGTTTAAAGCCAGATCGCCATAAAAATGAGGAACATTTGCATCATTAGATGATGATTTTCTGTCGATAACAGTTCCTTCAGATAATATTAAACCAACTTCACCTTCAGCTCTTTTTTGGTAGTAAGCTGCTACATCATCAGTTGGAACTCCGTTTGGAGAAAATGAGCGCGTCATAGGCGCCATTACGATTCGGTTTTTTAAGTTTAACGTTTTTAGGTTAAACGGAGAAAACAGGTTGTTTGTGCTCATAGTAATTTACAAATTAGATTGAATTAATTTACTGAGTGCTTCAAAGGCACCTTCGTTACGTTTATAATAAGTCCATTGCCCAACACGTTTGGCTTCGATAAAACCGGCGCGTTGTAAAATAGACAAGTATTCAGATACAGTAGATTGTGTCAAACCCGCCTTAGCCTGAATTTGACCCACACATACTCCGTGTTCAAATCCGCCGTGTTCGAGCTGGCCGGGAAAGTTTATTTCGGGTTCCTTCAGCCATTCCAGCATTTGAAGTCTGGACTTGTTAGAGAGTGCCTTAAAAATTTCTATATTTTCCATGATGCAAATATATCGACTTTTCTCGATATACCAATTAAGCAAAATGTTTTTAGCATAATTTTATGATAGAGGAGAGAACCATGGAGTAAAAAGATGGAATATTTAATAAAGAAATTTATATTTGTAAACGTTATGATTTAATAATCCCCAAATAAATTAAACTTAATAAATTATGAAAAAAACATTACTTGTTTTAGGATTTTTATGCTGTGTAATTACCAGTTCAAAAGCGCAGGTTGTAGGTACTGACATTGGTGATATTGCGCCAGAAATTGATCTTCCTGATACAAAAGGAAACAACGAGGTGCTTTCGTCTTTAAGAGGTTCTTTGACTTTGATCGATTTTTGGGCTTCATGGTGCGGACCATGTATTAAAGAACAGCCTTTACTGCAAAAATTATACGCAGCTTATCCTGATAAATTTTCTATTTACAGTGTTTCTATGGATACTAAAAAGCCTTTGTGGTTAGCTGCAATTGCCAAAGGAAAATTACCGTGGATACAAGTAAGTGATTTAAAATACTGGAAGTCTCCGGTTGTAGCCGATTACATGCTTCAATCTGTTCCGTTAAATTTTTTAGTAGATAAAAACGGAATTATTATAGCTAAAAATATTCACGGAAAAGAGTTAGAAGATAAGGTTAATAGTCTGCTTGCAATACAATAAATTTATTTCAGATTTTTCTTAATTTTAATTTCAGGTGAAAAAGAAAAACTTTGTAAATTTCACATTTAAAAATTAAATCATGATGCAAAAATCAATCTTATTAGTGTTTGTTTTGGCTTCAATGTACTGTAATTCACAAACACTTGAAACGGTTTATAAAATGAAATCCGATTATCAAAAATGTTTGAATAAAGGTCAAAATATGCGTAACTGCGCCCTAGAGTATTACAATCAGTCAGATAGTCTGCTAAATGTGTCTTATAAAAGTCTTAAGTCTAAGATAAGTTCAAAAGAACAATCTAAATTAAAGAAAGAACAATTAGAATGGCTCAAAAAACGAGATCAATTCTTTCAGAAAGTATATTCAGATACAAAAAAGGAAGGAAATTTTATTGAAGGAACACAAGACTTTGAAATGATCATTTATGATGAACAGGCAAAATTTGTGTTTGGAAGAGTAAAAGAACTTATAAATAAAGGGTAATTTTTGCTTCAGGTTTCAGATATATCTTTGTAAAAGTTTAAAACTTTGAAAAAGATTGATAGTTACAGAAAACTTGAAACCTGAAACAAAAAAATCTAATATATTAACAGCTTCCTCCCCAAAAGCTATCATATAGGTTTCTTCTAAAGTTTAAAATTATATACTTAAAAAGCAATTCCGAATTGAAAACCAACCGTAAAAGAGGCAGGATGATCGTTGCCAAAACGAATAGGAAAAGGAATAGCGGCGAAGTAACTGCAATTATCGCTTTTTAGAATCGTTTTATTGATTACGGGAGTTATGCCATATCTGCCGCTGCTTTCAAAAGCGGCTCTTCCTGCAAAAGTATAACCGTTTCCAAGAGCAACTAAAACGCCGGGATGGAACAATAAATTAGTTACTTTATCACTGTTACCCTGAACTCTTATGTTAGGTACAACTTCAAAAGAAAAACCTATTTTCTGATTCTTCCAAATATTAATCCCCGTTGGAAAACCTACAGCATAATAATCCCTGAAATTTACGCTTGTTTGTTCACTATTAAAAGTTACTATGGGATGAAGAATTCCAAAATAACCCGTGATTTTTGGATAAGTGGTTTGAGAAAACAAGTTGAAACTGAAAGAAAATAAAGTGATTGCAAAAATGTGTCTGAATGAAATCATGATAGTCTGGTTAATTAAAAAACAAAACTATCAACAATGTCAATTTAGAAATAGAATGCTATTTACCTTTTGTATCTGAATTACTTTTCAGGGCATTTTTTCTATATGAAGAAGGGTTTTTTCCTGTTTGAAGCTTAAATATCCTGGTAAAATGACTTTGATCTGAAAAGCCTGTCATGTACGCAATTTCAGTTAAGGTATAATTTGAATTTTGAATTAGATTGATTGCTTTTTCAATTCGCAGTTTTCGAACATATTCGCCAAAATTTAAATCTTCAAAATATTTAGAAAACTCTCTTGATAAATAAGAAGGGTTTAACTCTAAATCACTTGAAATTTTCTTTAAATCAAAAGTAAACTGTGCATCAATTTGATCCTGAATTATGTTTTTTAATTCTTTAACCCATAAAGGTGTTTTTTGGGTTGTTTTCTTTTCGATTAAAAACTTCTTATATACTTCATGAAGTAAATTTTCGAACGGGCTGTTTTGCAGATGATTTTGCTTATACAAATGTTTTGCCCAGCTGTACAAAGCATCATAAAGTTTTAGTCCGGTTTCTAATAATTCGGTATCGTTTGTAATATTATACGAAAGTCCGGCAGAAATTGCCCAGAGCCCGGCAGCTTCTTTGGCAAGATCGTGGCGGTCCGTATCGGCGCCGCGAACAATTTTTGCCATAATTAAAACCGCCGGATCGGCAATTTGATATTTTTTTATAATGTAGTCAAAAGTACATTCTTCATTATAATGTGTAAATTCTACTTCCGGAATATCAAACGGAATTGCATCTAACTTTTTTGCTTTCTCTAGAACTTCACTAAAAGGAACGTAAATAAATTCTGCATCAGCGTCGACAAAGTTTTTGATAAGCCACGGACAGGCTATTCGATCAATTTTAGGTTTTTCGCGCGTGATCCATTTCATTTTTTATGAAAACTTAGAATTAATTGTTTTCTGCAGATGTAATTTTCTTTACGCCGCCAAAATTCGTTTTCATTATTTCTCTAATCTGAAACTGGGTTTTATTTCGGGTAACACTTTTCCATTCGTCAAAATCGTAAATGTGAATTTTATCAGCATACGGATTTGTTACAAAGAAAAGTCTTGATATAGAGAATTTATAATATTTTAATTCATGCGAAATGTGGCGGTCGGGTACGACAATAAGAATCGTATCCCAATCCAGAAAATTCTGGGGAACGTCCTCTCTTTCTGTTAATCCAAGAGATTCAAAAAAGGCCATTATCTTTTGATCATTATTCTTATCGATCTTTTCATCGATACGTTTAATGGTGCTAAGAAGCTTTTTTTCATCTTTAATAACACTCATATAATCTCTGTTTTTTAAATTTTTATATAAAATTACATCAAATCAAAATTATTTTGAAAAGTATAGCCAATAGAATGATTCTAAATTTTTTGAAGTCCGTTTTTAGAAGGGGTATAGGAAGTTATTGTGCAGTTTTTGATAAAATACTATTAAAACAAACCAGTTTAATACTCTATTTTTATCGTTCTAACTTACCTAACCCTGTTTTTATGAAAATTTTTTACGTAAAAAGAATTTTTCTGTGTATCCTATTTTTGGTTTCCGTTCTGGCTTTGGCCCAAAACAAATCAGAAAGGGAATTGATATTGATTGATAACGACTGGCGTTTTTCATTTGGTCATTTATATGATACAGAAAAAGATTTTAAACATGCAGAAGGCCATTTTTCATATTTAACCAAAACCGGATTTGGCGACGGCCCGGCGGCAAAAGATTTTGATGACCGCGCGTGGCGAAAATTAGATCTGCCTCACGATTGGGCTGTTGAACAAGAGTTTAGTGAAAGCGGCAGTTTCAGCCACGGATTTAAAACGTCTGGAAAAGGTTTTCCGGAGAAAAGCATTGGCTGGTACCGAAAAAAAATCACTATTCCTGAAACCGATAAGGGCAAAATTATTTCAATAAAATTTGATGGTGTTTTTAGAAATTCGAAAGTTTTTTTTAACGGCTATTATCTGGGAACAGAACAAAGCGGATACAATGGTTTTGAATATGATGTATCAGCTTATGTAAATTATGGAGGCGAAAATACGATTGTAGTTCGTGCCGATGCTTCGATGGAAGAAGGCTGGTTTTATGAAGGAGCCGGAATTTACAGACATGTTTATCTGCAGAAAACAAACCCAATTCATGTTACAGTAAACGGAACTTACGTAATCTCAGAAATTATAAATAGTAATGCCGAAATAACTGCCGAGGTTTCTATTGAAAACAAAGGAAATTATAAAGGTTCTGTTGAAATTATTCAGACTGTTTTTGATGCTTCAAACAAACAAATTACAGCTGTTTCTGAAAATGTAAAAGCTCCGGAATTTTATAAAACAGATAAGTATACTTCAAAATTACACGTAAGTAACCCGCTTTTGTGGGATATTGATTCTCCAAATTTGTATCGTTTAGTAACACAGATTAAGCAAAACGGAAAAATAATCGACAATTATGAAACGTCTTTTGGAATCAGAACCATTAAGTTTGATTCGGAAAAAGGATTTTTTTTAAACGGAAAACCTGTAAAATTAAAAGGCACGAATAATCATCAGGATCATGCGGGAATTGGAACAGCGCTTCCAGATGAAATTCAGTATTACCGAATCAAAAAACTAAAAGAAATGGGTTCGAATGCGTTTCGCTGTTCGCATCATCCGCCAACACCAGAACTGCTGAAAGCTTGTGATGAACTTGGAATGCTGGTAATTGACGAAACTCGCTTAATGGGAATTAACGACTATCATTTGAATGATTTAAAACGAATGATGGAGCGCGACCGAAACCACCCGAGTATTTTTTGCTGGTCGGTTGGAAATGAAGAATGGAATATTGAAGGCAATATTGTGGGCGAACGCGTGACAAATGTAATGCAGGATTTCGCAAAAAGCATCGATCCAACAAGACCTGTAACTGTTGGAATCAGCAGCGGATTTAAAAGCGGCATTTCGTCTGTAGTGGAAATTATGGGGTATAATTATCTTGGTAACGGCGATATCGATGCGCATAGAAATCAGTTTAAAAACCAACCCGGAATGGGAACAGAAGAAGGTTCAACTTTTACAACACGCGGTATTTATTTTACAGATGATGCTAAACATTACCAAAGTGCTTACGACCGTAAACCGCGTCCTACTTTTTATAGTATTGAAGAAGGCTGGAAGTTTTATGCCGAAAGACCGTATCTGGCCGGAATGTTTATTTGGACAGGTTTTGATTATCGCGGCGAACCAACTCCGTATGGCTGGCCTTCGGTAACTTCATATTTCGGAATGATGGATGTATGCGGTTTCCCAAAAGATAATGTATTTTATTTAAAATCGTGGTGGGGAACGCAGCCTGTTCTGCATATTATGCCGCATTGGAACTGGAGCGGGATGGAAGGAAAGGAAATAGATGTCTGGGTGCATTCGAATTGCGATGAAGTAGAACTTTTTCTAAATAAGAAAAGTCTCGGCAAGAAAAAAATGGAGCAGAACAGCCATTTAGAATGGAAAGTAAAATATATGCCCGGAACTCTGGAAGCCATTGGATACAAAAACGGCAAAAAAATATTAACAGAAATCCAGAAAACGACCGAAAAGGCTCAAAACATAAAACTATCTATAGATAAAGAAAACATTCCAAACTCTAAAGTTTTGGTTGTAACGGCAGAAGTTACCGATAAAAACGGATTGCATATTCCAACCGCAAATGATGAAATTACCTTTTCTATAAAAGGAGGAAAGATTTTAGGAGTAGGAAACGGCAACCCGACTTCTTTAGAAAAAGATCAGTTTATCGATGCTGTTTCGTTAATTCAAATAACGAATTTTCAGGAGCAAAAAGGATTGACGGCTGATTTGCCTCAGGAATTTCAAAATTATCCTGAAAATGATTGGAAAACAGCCTTTAAAGACCGTGATTATAAAAATCAGGCACCGTCTTATGTTTATAAAGGAGAATTTGACTTAAAAAATAATTCCGCTTTAAATAAGGTGAGCTTCTTTTATAAAAAAATAGGAGTAGAGGCAGTAGTTTTCATCAACGGAAATAAAATAAATCCAAGTTCAGAAGATTCTCAAAAATATATTTTAGACTCGAGTATTTTAAAAGAAGGAAAAAACACGATTCATATTGGAGCAACACCTTTGCAAAAAATAAAAGACTGGGACGTGCTGAATACAGATCCGGGAATTATACAAGTTATAACACCCGCAGAATCCTGGAAAAGAAAACTTTTTAATGGTTATGCGCAAATCATAATTCAAAAAGAAGAAAGTGCAAATGAAGTTGTTTTATCGGCTTTCGCCAAAGGATTTAAAACAGGAATTTTGAAAAAATAGATTTTTCGATTTTATAAAACCCTGCAGATTTTTAAAATCTGCAGGAAAAAAAATTAATGATCAGAAATTACCATGTTGGTTTTTGGCTTTTTCGATTTGTTCATTACAAATAAAAGAAGGGGCAGTGTAACAACAAAAAACAAACCGACAAGAAAAAAAGCGTCTCTGTAGCTTAACAGCGAAGATTGTTTCATTACGATATTTTCCATCAGCTTTAAGGCTTTTGCTCTCGCTTCATTATAAGTAAAACCTCTATATTGAAAGTACTTTATGTAAGCATTTATACGATCCATAGCGAGAGTATTACTTGGTGTCACCTCTGAAATTAATTCATTTCGATGTGCCGCAAATCGATGAGCAACATAAGTATTAATGATCGATACCCCAAAAGAACCGCCCAATTGTCTCATCATATTATTAAGCGCGGCACCTTGCCCAACATCTTTATCATCTAATGAAGAAACAGCCAGCATAGTAAGCGGTACGGTAAGCAGTGCCATTCCTAAAGCACGAAAAACAAGAGATGTGGCAACTTCGGCAGCACTTGTGTTTAAAGTCATACCAGACATTCGCCAATTGAAATAGATAAATAACAGAAATCCAGCTGCAATAATAATAACCGGAGAAACGCCTTTTTGTAATAATGTACCGCAGATTTTTAAAGCCAGTAAAGCAAATAATGCACCCGGAAGCAAAAGTAATCCTGTTTGATACGGTGAAAAACTCAATAAACGCTGTGCGACAACCGGACTTATATAAATGGAAATAAACATTCCAAAACCGGTTACAAAAGTTAAAATTGCTGCAATGCTTAATGATTTGCTTTTAAGTACCCGAAGGTTTACGACTGGTTTTTCTATTGTTAATTCCCAATAAATAAAGGCGAGTAAAGTTGTTACCGCAATAATCGTTAGTACAACAATATATTTGGTTTCGAACCAGTCTTCGACTTCGCCTCTTTCTAATACCGTTTGTAAAGCGCCCACTCCTATAGCGAGAAGTGCAATTCCGGTCCAGTCGACTTTGGCAATTTCTGGTTTTACAGTCGGTTCGCGTAAAAGGAAATAACAAGAAATCGTGACCAAAATTCCAATAGGAATATTAATTAAAAAAATCCACGGCCAGTCATAATTTTCAGTAATATAGCCGCCAAGTGTCGGCCCAATTGTAGGGCCGATAAAAATTCCGGCTCCAAACAAAGCTCCGGCTGTTGATTGTTTGTCTTTTGGAAAAAGTTCAAATACAACAACCTGTGAGATAGATAATAAAGCCCCGCCGCCAATTCCCTGAAAAAATCTAAAAAAGACCAGCATCCAGATATTAGAAGAGTGACCGCACATAAAAGAGCAGAACGTAAATAAAACCACTGAGCCAATATAATAATTGCGTCTGCCCAGATTGGCGCTTAAAAAGCTCGTTATGGGAATAATAATAACATTTGCAATGGCATAAGCAGTAATTACCCACGAAGTATCTTCGAGAGTAGCACCCAGATTACCGCTCATATGCGAAAGCGCCACATTTACGATAGAAATATCAATCAGTTCCATAATGGCAGCAAGAATGACGGTAATAATGAGCAGGTTTCGGTTTAAAGGTGTCATAAAAATATTTTATACCAATTGGTATATTTTTGTTTAAAAAAAGAGGATAAAAAATCAGGTGCTTTTAGGACAGCACCTTTTTTACCACATTTGTTTTAAATAAATTAGAAGTTGCTCTGGCAATTAATCGCGTTTCGTTAGCATTCCAAATTTCGCATTGTGCATTCACCATCTGTCTTCCTTTTTTAATGATTAATGTTTTCGCAAGAATAGTATCGCCAACATGTGCGGGAGCAAAATAATCAACAACAAGATTTATGGTGGTGTAAAAGGTTTCTTCGTTAAGTGAAAACATCGTAGCGCCAATACAATCATCAGCAATTGCAGCAGTAACTCCTCCATGCAGACTTTGAATTGGATTGGACATTTCTTCCCTAATTGCATATTTAAAAGTTACGGTTCCTTCGTCGGCGGCTAACACAATAGGTCTCATCCAAAGCATAAAAGGGGAAGGAGAAGCGGTAAATTCTCGATTTATATGATCCTGTAATACTTGTAATCTTGTTTTTGTTTCCATTTTAGTTTTAATATTAGATTTTATAATTATACCAATCGGTATATTTTTAAGTAAAAAAATTATTCTAAGTCTTCAATAATTTTTGTGACAGAAAGCATAATATCGGCCAGAGTTGACAGGTTTCCGGTAATTTTAGCAATCATAACAGCTCCTTCAATCATAGCAATAATAGTTAAAGCCGTTTTTTCGGGATCGATAGATAGGGCTTTAAATTCTCCCAAAAGTATTCCTTGTTCAATAAAATAAACCAATTGCTCTTTCCAGGATAAAATAACTCGTTCTACTTTTTTCTTTAGAACTGGGTGTGTGTCATCAGCTTCTGTGGCGGTATTAATAATTGGGCATCCGCCTTGTGTTACTCTTAAATCGTAGTAATCAGAATAAAGACGAGGATAAACCAATAGTTTGCCCTTAAAGGTTTTTTCTTTTTCAATTTCTCTTGCAAAAATGTCATGCAGTTTTTTGACATTAAAACGAAAAGCCGCCAATGCTACTTCATCTTTATTGGCAAAATTACCGTAAATACTCCCTTTGGTTAATCCGGTAGCCTCTGTAATGTCGCTCATAGACGTACCGCTGTAGCCTTTCATATTAAAGATAGGAGCGGTTTTTTCGATTATAAATTGCTTGGTTCTTTGGGCTTTACTCATGATGTATCAAAATAACAAAACAAATATATACCGATTGGTATAATTAAAAAAACTTTTGACGTATTTTTTTCTAACTCTAGAATATTAACCGCAAAGAGTGCAGGAAAATAATACTCTGCGTGTTCTCGCCTTTGCGAGATTATTTCGCCCAGCAAAAATAAATTTAGCCAAACCTTAATGCGTTTTGTAATTGAAATAAAAATATTGTTTGATTTTCATAACTTTGCAGAATGAATAATCAAACAGAAACTCAGAGCTGCGATTTTTCTTCAGATTTAAAAATGAAGGGATTTAAAGTGTATCCTATAAATGGGGACTTTAGTAAAGTTCCCGTTTACAGCAGAAGAGACTTTTATAAAATCTGCATTAACACCAGTAAAAGCATCATACAATATGCTGACCGAGGAATAGAAACCGACGGAACGATTTTGTTTTTTGGTAATCCTATAATTCCTTATTCATGGGAAACTGTTTCAGAGAATTATGAAGGTTATGCATGTGTTTTTACAGAAGAATTTTTGAAAGCAAAAGACAGATCAGAAACACTTCATGAATCGCCTTTGTTTAAAATAGGAGGAACGCCAATTTTTTCTTTAAATGCTGAACAAAAGCTGTTTGTAGATTCTTTATTTCAAAAAATGATCAAAGAATATGAAACGGATTATGTTTTTAAAGACGATTTAATGCGTAGTTATGTCAACCTCATTATTCATGAATCAATGAAAATGCAGCCTTCTGAAAATTTCTTTAAACATAAAAATGCTTCTTCAAGAATTACTTCTTTGTTTTTGGAATTATTAGAAAGACAATTTCCTATAGAAACCAAAAACGAACCTTTGGCTTTAAAAACGCCTCAGGATTATGCGCAAAGTCTTGCTGTACATGTTAATCATTTAAATCGTTCTGTAAAAGAAGTTACAGGAAAACCAACAACGGCGCACATTACAGAGCGAATTATAAACGAAGCAAAAGCATTATTACAGCATACAGACTGGAGTATTTCGGATATTGGATATTCGCTTGGGTTTGAATATCCGAGTTATTTTAATAATTACTTTAAAAGGCTTACCGGAACTGTTCCAAAATCGCTTCGAATGTAAAATTGTTTCAAATTCATAATTTTTTGTTTGAATATTGTTATTTCAGGAAAGCATTCGCGTAGTACTTTTGCCTTGAAATTCAGTATTAATCATTTATCAGTTTTTAACAGACTAAATAAATACTTCATAAAGCGCATTCTAGCTTTCCTAAATTTAGTTTTCTGATTCTGATAAATTTCAAACAATAAATTTATGGAAGCATTAGACAATCTATATAATGGTGTCATTTTCCCTAAAGGAGATTTAGCACCTTCAGAATATTTTACAGGAAAAGCATGGGTTAAAATGTTAGTTCCCAATGATGAGGTTCTTAATACCGCTGTTGGAAACGTTGTTTTTGAGCCTGGAGCAAGAAACAACTGGCATACACATCCCGGCGGACAAATTTTAATCGTTACACACGGAACAGGATATTACCAGGAAGCAGGAAAACCAATTCAGTTATTGCAGGCTGGAGATGTTGTAAACATTCAGCCCGAAATAAAACACTGGCACGGCGCTTCGCCAGAAAGTGAATTTACACATATCGCCATCAGTACAAATACACAAACGGGAATTGTAGACTGGCTTGAGCCGGTTACTGATGAAGAATACAATAGTTTTAAATAAAATCAATCTCAAAAAATAAATTAAAAATTATGTCTAAGAATTATTCAGCCGTTATCGAAGAAGGAAAAGTCCCGAATACATATATGACGGGTGACGTTTCCTATAAAAAACAAAGCAGTGACATTCATCCGGAAAACACTGTAATTAAGGAAGTGACTTTTGAGCCTTGCTCAAGAAGTAATTGGCATAGTAACGCTAGTCTGCACATGCTGATTGCAAAAGAAGGAACGGGGTATTATCAGGAAAGAGGAAGCGCAGTCAGAATGCTTAAAAAAGATGAGGTAGTTACCATTTTGCCGGGAGTAGAACATTGGTACGGAGCAACTCCATTTGAAAAATTCTCTTATGTTGCCATTATCACAGAGATTGATAAAGGCCACGGAGTCTGGTTAGAAAAAGTAACCGATGGAGAATATTTTCTATTAAGCAGTCATTAATATAGCTTCTAAGATGCTAAGTAGCTAAGGTCCTAAGAAAAAAACTTAGAACCTTAGAATCTCAGTACCTCAGTAACTAAAAAATAAAACCCCTTAAGCAATTCAACTCTTAAGGGGTTTTTTAGCAAAGTTTGAGTTCTAGACGATCCAATAATAGGATCATAGAATCTCAGAATCTTAGCGTCTTAAAAAAATAAATAATAACCAATTAAATTTATTTTACTTTTTGTCAAGGTTTTGTTTCAGCAATTTAGCATGTTCTAAATGTGAAGTTAAACCCGCAATATTGTTTGTTGCCCACAATTTTACATCTTCGTCATGAGCGTCTTTAGCCGCTTTTTGAAGTTTGTCAATTGCTTTTTGGTGGCCGTCGATCATCATATCGGCGAATTTTTTATCAAAATCCAAACCTGATTTCTCGTTTAGTTTTTTATATTCTTCCTGACCTTCTTCAGTTAGTGAAGTTGGCAGAGTAAAGTTTTTTGCTTTTGCTAAGGCACTTACTTCAGATGCCGATTTTGTGTGCTCGTCAACCAGCATTTTTCCGAATTTTTTCACTTCTGCATTTGTTCCTTTTTGCTGCGCCAGTTTACCAATTTCGATTTCAGCTAAATTAATTTCGGCCTGATCTACTAAAAATTCCGAATCATCTTCTTTGCTGTCAATAGAGTCAAATTTGGCTTCATTAGCATCTTCTGCAACTTCTTTTGGGTCTTCTTGTTTCGTTTCATTTTTGCAAGACTGCAAGAATATAATAATAAGTCCCGCTCCTAAAATTGCTTTACCGGCTAATAGTAACTTTTTCATGATTTAAATAGTTTAAATGTTATGATGTAAAATTATTCAGAACTTACAGGAATACCTTACAGGATTTTTAGAGATTGTTATATGATTTGGATGCAAAGAAATATTCGATCATGTTAACCTTATAAATATTATATATTTGTTTTTTTAAAGAGAAGAAATAATAATAATTTAAGACTTAGAATGTATATCGACTCAGAGTTTAGAAAAATATTAGGTATAAGAATAATAATGGGTTTGTTTTTATTTGTAATTACGCTGTCATATATTGTGTATAATGGTTTTTCAACTTCCGAAATAAATCCATTAACTGTAATGGCATATATGGTTTTGTTTTTTTTAGTTTATTGTTTTCCGGATTTGTTCAAGATTTTTAAACTGACTATTACAGAAGAAGGAATAGAAAAAACAATGGTAATTACAGGTGCAAAACAGTTTATCCCTTTTGATAATATACAATATATTAAAAAAGGGAAAGTTAAACTTAGAAACAAAACAGGAGATATATCAGATGGTTATTATTTTACTACATTAATATTAGAAAATAAAAAGAGTCTGGTAATTTCTCCAGATCATTTTGAAAATTATAAAATTTTGATAACTAATATTGAGGATAATTTTAAATAGCTGTCAGTGGCAGAATAAAAACAATTAAAAAAACAAAAATCCCATTCGTTTTGCGAATGGGATTTTTGTTTTTTTTAATGTGGTAATTGTCAATAACCTTTACAGAGCTGCTTGCGAAGATTTACTTTGTTTGTTCGCTATTGCTCGAGTCTAGTTCCTCGAAATGACAAGATCGCGCATAATCTAAAATCTGCAATCTAAAATCTACAATCTTAATTATGAAAGTTATAAGCAAAATTGTATAACAGAAAAATCCTTCTTTTTGAGGAATTTTGAAATACCATACAAGATAAATCAATAACTAAAATTTTTAAGTCATGCCAGATCCAAGAATTAAAAACGAAGCCCAATACGAAGCTCTTGTTAAAAAGGGATACAGTAAAGAAAAATCGGCACGTATTGCCAATACGCCCGATGCAGGAGAAAAAGGCGGCAGAGCTAAGCCTTATGAAGAATGGACGAAAGAAGAACTTTACGAACAAGCAAAAAAAGTGGGGATTTCAGGACGTTCGTATATGAACAAAAAAAGCCTGATAAAATCTTTAAGAACGAATTAAAATAAAATGCCGCTTTTTGATAGTTATTGGGATTCACAGATTCTCACAGATTATGTGGGCGAATAAATGAAACAAGAAAAATCTTTTGAATCTGTGAATCCCAATAACAATTAGCAGCGGCAAAAAAATAAAAACGACCATGAATACTGCCAGAACTCAAAAACTAATGAACCAGCTTATTAAAACACCACATTTGGTGCTGGAAAAGCTGGAATTAGTTTACGTAAACAATCAAAATTTGCCTATTGAAAGATGTCAGGGAGAAGATGGTTTTATTTATAAAAAAAACGGACGCTGCATTAAGCAGAAAAGCGAAATAAAGCGTTTTAACAGTCTGGTTTTACCGCCGGCCTGGGTAAATGTAAAAATCACCGATTTATCAAACGGACATTTGCAAGCGGTAGGTTTAGATGTTAAAAACAGAAAACAATACAGATACCATCCAAAATGGAACTTAATCCGCAATCAAACCAAGTTTTACAAAATTGCAGAATTCGGACAAAAGCTTCCCTCTATACGAAAACAAGTTGATATTGATTTAGAACAAAAAGAATGGTCGAAAGAAAAAGTAATTGCACTCGTGATCAGGTTAATGGAAGAAACCCACATCCGAATTGGAAATGAAAAGTACGCCAAAGACAACAAATCTTACGGGCTTTCTACTTTGCGGAAAAGACACATCAATATCAATAAAAATTCCCTTCGTTTTGAATTCATCGGCAAAAAAGGAAAACAGCACACCATTACCACAAGAAACAAACAGTTGATTAAACTGGTAAGCCGATGCGAAGAAATTCCGGGCTGGGAGGTTTTTAAATATTACGATAAAAACGGCGAAAGAAGAGTTTTAGACAGTCACATGGTAAATGAATATCTGCACGCTATTTCGGGCGAATATTTTAGTGCCAAAGACTTTAGGACCTGGGCAGCCTCAATTATATTCTTTGAAAATTTGATGGAACTCGGCATTGCATCAGACGAAAAAGAAATCAAAAAAAATATTATTACAGCTTATGATGCCACTGCTGAGGCATTGGGAAACACAAGAAATGTCTGCAAAAATTATTACGTTCATCCGCTGCTGGTTTCGACATATGAAGATGGTTCGATTGAACCGTATTTTGATAAAGTTAAAAAGAGCCGAAGCAATAAAAAATACTTCTCAAGAAGTGAAAGCGTATTTGCAGAATTAATTGAAAATTATCAGGTCAGTTTGTTGTAATAAAAAGAATAGAGTTAATGCATCTTCTTAAAAAGCATGAATTTGAGTAACAAACAAAATCGTTATTAACTAAAATCTATTATTATGTTACGTTGGACAGTCATATTTATTATTCTGGCAATTATTGCAGGAATATTTGGCTTTGGTGGTATTGCCGCTGGAGCCGCTAGTATAGCAAAAATTTTATTTTTCATATTCTTAGTGTTATTTATTATCTCGCTAATAAGCGGACGAAGAAGTGTGTAACACGAAGAATTCAGTAAAATAAGAACGAAATTAAAACGGCACATATATCTCGGTAAATGTGTCGTTTATCTTTTAAAATATAAAATTATGGGAACTAAAAGCGGTGCTTACCAAGATGTTTATATCAAAAGAGAAGATGAAATGGTAAGCTTGAAAAATGATGTAACAGATTTTTGCGAAAAATACATCAAACCTGTGCATCCTGAAAATTGGGACTGGTCGATACGAGATTTCGAAAATCCTGAAAACGACCCTACAACTGCCGAAGCCAGAGCTGTGGCAAATGTGGTTTACAAAGATTTGCTCGACAGCAAACATACACAAGTCGATCTTTCGACGATGAATAATGTTGACGCCATAAAATCCTATTTGAATCCACAAAGCAAATATGCCGATTTTAATATGGAAGAATTTGCTTTTGCTTTAAAAGTAGAACTCGAACACGGTAAAATAAAAGATGTAAACGTAACCAATAACCATCCGTTTTTAACAGCAATGATTGCATTAGCACACATGACGGAAAGTTTGACCTATTACAAACGACTAAAAGTAATGGAGGCCGAAGGTGAGATTTACGAGATCATGCGAAAAATAGAAAATTCAAAAACCGGAAAAGAGGAGTGGTACAAAGAATTGAGCAAAGCTGAAAAGGAATTAAGTGAAGCCAGAATCGGTTTAGTGGAACGTTTACAAAAAATGGATGATATTCCGGTGTTAGAAAAAATTGGCGATTAGGATTTTAAATCGCATAAAAAAGCCGTTAAGTTTCAATTCTTAACGGCTTTTTTATTTCAGTTTCCTGAAAAATTACAATCTTCTTTTGTCTTCTTCTGTGTAATCATCATCTTCCTGAACATCATCTTCAACATAATCATTGTTTTCGTCTTCTTCATCCTCTTCATCGTCAATGTCTTCAAGATCATCTTCAGTTTCGTTAAAGTCGTTTTCAAAAGTATCAGCCGGATTATCAAATTCGTCATTTTCTACTTCTTCATCAAGATCTTCTTCGATGTATTCTTCTTCATCTTCTTCATCAAGGTCATTTTCATCTTCTAAGACAACTTCATAGATAGTGTCATTATTATCTTCAAGATCTCTGTCTTTATGGAAGTCATCATCTAAATCATCCAAATCGTCGTCGTAGAGCTCCGATCTCTCATCTGGATTAGGTTTGTTAGGGTTGTGCCCATTTCGTACTGTATAGCCACGCTCTGCGTCTTCTGCGAGATTGTTTTGAGTTTCGCGAGTATTTAAATCGTAAAGTTCCTCATTCATTACCGTATTTCTTTCCTCGGTATTTGGACTTCCCGGATCTCTGGGAAAAGTGCTGTTTGTTTTATCTGTAGTATTCATGATGTTTTATTTTAAATAGTTATAGATACAAATCTAATTCTGAATGTTAAAGATTTTCTTATAGAATTGTCTGATGTAATTGTATAATTAACAGATGTTTAGAATGAAATTTAATTTGCAAATAGTATAACCCTGCAGATAATAACGGCACTAATTTTACAATATTAATTATTAAAAAATTATACCATGAAAACTACACAAAACAAGAAGGAAACCAAGTCAAAAAATACAACGACAAAGGAAACTGTAAAAAAAGGGGTTACAAAACCAAAATCTAACGCAGCCGCGGGCTTGTCAGAATTATTTGAAGACGGGCTAAAAGATATTTACTGGGCAGAGAAAGCGCTCACAAAAGCATTACCGGCAATGGCAAAAAATGCAACATCGCCAGAATTGATCGATGCAATCAATAATCACTTAACCGAAACTGAGGAACAAATAACTCGTTTAGAAAAAGTTTTTGATTTAATTGGAAAAAAAGCAACGGCTAAAAAATGCGATGCAATGGAAGGTTTAATCGAAGAAGGAAAAGGAATTCTGGAAGAAACAGAAATAGGAGTAGTTCGTGATGCCGGAATTATTGCGGCAAGCCAAAAAATAGAACACTACGAAATCGCAACGTATGGAACTTTAAGACAGTTTGCCGAAACGCTGGGTTATACTGAAGCTGTTACTTTACTGGAACAAACACTGGATGAAGAAAAAGGAGCCGATAAATTATTGACAGAAGTTGCTGTAAACGCTGTAAATCTTGAAGCTGCAGAAGTAGAAATGGAAGAATAACAACCTTCTTACCACATCAAAAGTGCAGTTTAAAAGACTGCACTTTTTTTCATTAAAAATTTAAAACGAAAGTTATGCCCGAAGGTCCGTCTATATTGATTTTAAAAGAAGAAGTACAGCAGTTTGCAGGTAAAAGGATAATTGAAGTTTCTGGAAACGCCAGTATTGATCTGGAACGTTTACAAGATAAAACGATCTTATCTTTTAAAACCTGGGGAAAGCATTTTTTAATTTGTTTCGATGATTTTACAATAAGAATTCATTTAATGATGTTTGGAACCTATAGAATCAACGAAAAAAAAGAAACTGCACCAAGGCTGCATTTGGGATTTTCTAACGGCGAAATCAACTTTTATACCTGTTCCATAAAAGTTTTAGAAGGTGCTGTAGATCAATATTACGATTGGAGCGAAGATGTTTTAAATGAAAACTGGAATCCCAAAAAAGCGAAAATAAGCCTTGATAAAATTCCGAATGAAAAAATATGCGATGCGATTTTAGATCAAAATATATTTTCGGGAGTAGGGAATATTATTAAAAACGAAGTTTTGTACCGATGTTTTGTTCACCCCGAATCTCTGGTTGGAAAAATTCCGCCTGAGAAGATCGACGAACTTATAGCCGAATGTTCGATTTACAGTTTTGAATTTTTGTATTGGAAAAAGAAATTTGAACTCAAAAAACACTGGCTTGCATATTCTCAAAAAGAATGTAAAAGATGCAGTTTACCGATGATAAAAAAACCGACAGGGAAGAAAAACCGCCGCAGTTTTTTCTGTACCAACTGCCAACAACTTCACTCATGAAAAATAAAATATTAATAGGATGTTCAAGCTATAATAATCGGTATTGGAAGGGAATTTTCTACCCTGACAATCTGACAGCTAGTGGTATGTTTGAGTTTTATTACCAGCACTTTAACACGTATGAGTTCAATGGAAGCTTTTATAGGTTTCCAACGCTTAAAGTTTTTACAAACTGGTATAATAAATCGCCGGAAGAGTTCCTTTTTTCGGTAAAAGCGCCCAAAGAAATCACACATATTAAACAATTTTCAGACTGTGAAAATCTGATTTCAGAATTTTATAATGTCTGTAAAATGGGTTTAAAAGAAAAGCTCGCTTGTGTATTATTTCAGTTTCCGCCAAGCTATTATTTTACTTTGGAAAAATTACATCATATTATTAAAAATTTAGATTTAAAATTTCAAAATGTAATCGAATTTCGACATGAATCCTGGTGGAATGACACCGTTTGGGATGCTTTTTTAGAAAATAATATTACGTTTTGCAGTGTAAGCCACCCGCAGTTACCACAGACAATTTTTAAAAATTTTCCGCTGGTTTATATTCGTTTACACGGAACTCCAAAAATGTTTTACTCCAGTTATCCACTTCAAGAATTACTTCATATAAGAGATGAAACTAATTTAAAATCAGGATTTATATATTTTAATAATACTGCAAGTGAAGCAGGGATTTTAAATGCTTTAGAATTGAAAAACTTAATTTGAAGATAGATTTAACTGTAAAGTTTTTTAACCGCAAAGAGCGCAAAGGTTTACGCAAGGTTAGCAAAGATTAATTCTCTTTGTGACCTTTTATGTAAACCTTTGTGCTCTTTGCGGTTAAAGAATAAAAAAAAACTACAGTTTCAAAGTTCCTTCAATCCCGTCATCCATTGTTTTACCAGTTACAAGGGCAGTGGCCATTTTTGCTATGGCAACCATTTTACCGTGTTTGTTGTTCCAGTAATAACCGTCTTCGGGTGTAACTGTGATAACACTTAAATTTGGATCGTCTTCTCCGCCTGGCATCCAGACTTTTACAATAGGATCGTATAATTCTTTGATGGTTTCTCTGTCGTACGAAATCGTTGCGGTTCCGTGCAGTGTAAGGAATTTATCGTGTGGTTCAGAAAAAAATATCTCAACCTGCGGATTTAAAGTAATCTCTGCATTCTGGCTGCTGTTGCGATCAGATAAAAACCAAAGACGTCCTAAATCATCAATTTTTTGAACCGACATTGGTCTTGATTGCAGTCTGTCGCTGTTGTAAGTACAAAACATGCAGGTTTTTATGTTTTCTGCCAAATCTTTGATTTTATTGACAGCAAATTCTTCAGTAAGGTCTTTATGATCTCCCATGGCTTTATTGTTTTAAAGTTTTTATAATTTTAATTGTGTTTATGGAAACACGTAAAACAAAGTTGAGATTTTTATAACCGACTCACTTATAGAATTATATTTTAAAATTATCATATTTCAACAAGGTATTTTTATGAGAATTTTTATACAAATTATTGATTTTTGTATAATTTACCCTATCTTTGGAGAAATAGACTTATCCCCAATATATATGAAAAACTTTACAATTTTTTATACTGATGATGATGAAGATGATTTAAACATCTTTACAGATGCTGTAGAGTCATTATCCAAAGATATTAACCTTAAGACTTACTCAGGCGGGGAAAAGCTTTTAGATGCCATTTATCATCCGCCTCCTGTGCCAAGTGTTATCTTTTTAGATTTAAATATGCCCGGAAAAAATGGATTTGATGTTTTAAACGAGCTTAAAGGTTCTAATAAAAGTGATATTCCGGTTATTATTTTTTCGACATCAAATGAGCCTGGTATTATTGAGAAATGCCTGAAATTGGGAGCCAATTATTTTATTACAAAGCCGGTTTTGATGAAGGATATTATTAAATCAATAGAGCATTCTCTCAACATCAACTGGAAAGAATTTGTTCCTGACAGTAAGAATTTTGTATATAAATTGTAATTACATTTTGATGTAGAAGAAACACCAAACTTATTTACTAAAATGAGTTTGGTGTTTTTTTATAGCTCCGGCAGAAAGATCTTAAACGTTGCTCCCTGGCCTTTTTCACTGCGTGCTTTTATAACTCCTTTGTGGTTTTCGACAATCTTTTTTACAATTGCCAGTCCAATTCCGGTTCCAGAGAACTCGCTTTCAGTATTTAATCTTTGAAAAACCTCAAAAATACGCTCTTTGTATTCGTCGTCAAAGCCAATGCCGTTGTCTGAAATCCTCAAACAAAAGTAAATATTGTTGGGATAATCCACTTTAAAATCCAGTTTGTGTCCCACAACACGTCTTGCTTTAATCTGTATTTGAGGCGGAATTCCCTTGCGGGAAAATTTCAATGCATTTCCTATCAAATTATGCAGTAATTGTCTAAGCTGAAACGGCATAACAGTTCCTTCTCCAAGCGGATGAAGATCAATAACGGCTTTCTTTTCTTCAATGCGTTCAGAAAAATCCATTAAGACTTCTTCTACAATTTCGTCCAGATTCGTTTTTACAAAAATCCTTTCGGCAGAATTGGTTCTGGAATAAGTGAGAAGATCCTGAATAAGCGTCTGCATTCTCTTTGCCGAAACTTCAATGCGCTCTAAATAAGTTTTGGCTTTCGCCGAAATATTCTGGTCGTCTAGCTCAGCCAGACGGCTTGCAAAAGTCTGGATTTTTCGAAGCGGTTCCTGTAAATCATGACTCGAAATATAAGCAAAAGACTGAAGTTCAATATTCATATTTATCAAATCCCTGTTCTTAAGTTCCAGTTCCTGAGTACGATCATGAACTTGTTTAGCTAGCATATCTGTAAAATCTCTTTGGTTCTGAATATCAGTACTTGTACCTACCCACATTTGAATCTTTCCTTCAGCATTTCTTTGTGGAATGGCACGGCTCAATTGCCATCGGTATTCGCCATCATGACGGCGGAATCGGTTTTCGAATAAATACTCTTCTCCAGTTTTTACAGATTCCATCCATCGGTTTACATTTCCCTCGCGGTCTTCAGGATGAATAAACTGAAGCCAGCCGTTTTTTTCTACATCTTCTTTAGAAATTCCCGTAAAATCATACAGCGACTGATTGAAATAATCTATATTTCCCATAGCGTCGCTTGTCCATACAAACTGAGGCATTGAATCTGCAAGAACCCTGAATTTTTCCTCACTTTTCATTAAAATCTCATGTCTGTTTTTTTCGTCTGTTACGTCCATAACAGTTCCCAGCATTTTGACAGGATTTTGTAATTCATCAAAAAATATTTTACCATGTACGCGTATCCAGCAGGTGGTATTGTCTGGTTTAAGAACGCGGGCTTCATATTTGTAAATATTAGTTTTTAAAGCCTTTTGATAGGCTTTTTCTAATATAGGCAGATCTGCAATATAAAATCGGTCGAGAATCTGCTGACGTGAAATTTTTATATTCTTTTTTAAACCAAAAAGCTCCGGCAGGTTATCAGAATAAATTAATTGCTGGGTATTAACATTTAAATCCCATGTTACAATTTCGGCAATTTCTGATGCTAATCGGGCCCTTTCCTCGGCATCTTCAACTTTTTTTCGGGCTTCGACTTTTTCTGTAACATCATTTACAGTAATCATAATCGACGATATTTCGCCGTTTTTTTCAAAAAGAGGGGTATATTGATAATCGAGATAATACTTTTTTAATTTGCCTTTTATATTGACATATGCAATAGCTTCGCTTTCCCGAATAGTTTTACCTTCGTATAGTACTTCATCTAGTAATTCGGGAAACTTTTGATTTAAGAGCTCCGGAAACACCTCCAGAGCGGGTTTGCCAATAACTTCGCTGGGCTTCTTCTGCCAAATCTCATCAAGCATTGCCGTATTGGCAAGTTCAATGACATAATCGTGGCCCTTAAAAATAGTCATGGCAATTGGCGACTGCATAACCAGATTTCGGAATGCTTTTTCACTTTCGCTCAAAAAATACCTTGCTTTAACAGAATCGGTCACTTCGTAACCCACGACAATTACGCCGGTCACTTCGTTATTTTCTTCACGCAAAGGATGAAAAACCAGATTGAAATAACAGTCTTCTTGTTTTCCATAGCGGTTTAAAGTAACCAATAATTCATTTGTAAAATACGGTACGCCATCTTCATAAACCTGTGAGAGCAGAGGATGAACCGTTTCCTGAGCTTCGGGAATAGAGTCAAAAATTGATTTATGAAGAGTCTCTTCTTCGGTCTTATCCACTATTTGCAAGTATGTTTCATTAACCATTTCTACTACCAGATCTGCTCCTTTTAGAATGGCAATTCCAAGCGGCACCTGTTTTACGATGTTCTTAAAACGTTTTTCGCTTTCTTCGATAGCATTTCGTGCCATTACTTGCAGTGTAACGTCGTTTGCGCTGGCTACAATTCCATAAATAGTGCCGTCTGGTTCTTTCAGCGCTTCATAAACGACATTGATAAAAGTATCGACAACTTTGCCGTTTCGGGTTAGTTTTACCGGAAGTTCATTGGCTGTAAATCTTTCTCCTGTAAGGTAAACCTGCATTAGAATATCTTCTAAACCTCGGCCTGCAGCTTCAGGAAGCGATTTAAAAATAGGTTTGTTTAGGACTTCATGTTCTTCTCGTTCCCATATTTCGAGCATGGGTTCGTTTGCTATTTCTACAATAAAACTGCTTCCTTTAAAAATACACATCGCATTTGGCGCCTGCATAAGATTTTCTCTGTAGCGTTTATTGCTTTCTTCAAGGTTTTTGCGAATGTTTACTTTATCGGTAGTTTCGTTGCAAATTACGAGAACTCCGGCAATATTTCCACCTTCACTTTTTACGGGACTATAACTAAAAGTCCAGTAAACATCTTCCATTTTTCCGTTTCTGTAAATTGGCAGATAGAGATCTTCATGCCACGTAGCTTCGCCTTCAGTTAAAACCTGATTAATCAGCGGACCTATAAAATGCCATATTTCCGGCCAGTATTCGGCACCTTTTTGTCCCAGTATATCAGGGTGTTTCCCATCGTTGCCCAGACTTGGGCGGTAAGCATCATTATAAAAGCAAATATGTTCTGGTCCCCAAAATAAAAACATCGGGAACTTTGAGTTTAACAGAATTCCTAAAGTAGTACAAAGACTCTGCGGCCAGGTTTCTATGGCACCAACAGAAGTATTACTCCAGTCTTTGGCACGAGTTAACGCACCCATTTCACCTCCTTTTGCAAGGAAATCGTAATTTTTATTAGTCATTAAAAATTTGTTTTTGTTCTAATTGAAACAATGAAATTTATGTAATAAATATAGTACTTTTTACTATATATCATAATGAAATTTAAAATTAATAAAAATTAATTTCGATACTCTTTTGCTTTTTTGAATGAGGCAACATTAAAATCTATTGAGTTAATTTTCATTGGTTTTATTGAAGAACTTTGAATTAAATAAGATTATTACTAATCTGAAATCTGAAAATCATGAAACGAGAGCAAAAACACGAAACCGACTATATACAGAAATATCAAGATGAAGGCTATACTAAAAATTATTTATTTGAAAATGGATGCCTGATTGATTCTGAAACAAAATATGCTTACCAGCCCGACGAAATTTACATTGTAGCCCACCACCGTTATGAAGGAATGAGCGACCCAGATGATATGTCAATCTTATATGTTATTGAAACTAAAGACCAACAGAGAGGAACTCATTTATTAGGATACGGCCCAACCGCTGATTTAGAAGAAGCTGAATTTTTTAAAGATATCCCAAAAAAGAACTATTCGAAAAATTCGGATATCAATGAACTTACATAAAATAAAATAGATAAGTATTTTTATTTTGCTGAGGAGCAGTTGTTCCAGATTTATCTGGGGCAGCTGTTTTTTCATTTTAAGGTCTAAGCTGCTGAGTTGCTAAGGCACTAAGTTTTTTGGTTTTTTAATCTTAATTCTGAGTTTTTTAGAATCTCAGAAACTCTGTGTAAAAATTATGAAATTTCTGATTGAAATTGTATAAGGATTTGACTTACAATTAACACGAAATTTGACTTATACAAAATGAGATATGAAAATACGAATTGTTTTTATACAGGTAAGTATTGAAACGATTCTTTAAAGCAAAATAAAAAAATGAGAAAACTTTACTTAAATACTGGAGAATTTGATACCGTTTTTAACGATTTGAAGGACAGTTTCTGCGGAAAACTTACTGCAAAAAACAATGAATATAATTTAGAAATTAATTCAAAATGGACAAAAGGTTCTATAAAAGGAACCCGTTTTGATGATAAGGTTTTGTTTATGCATTTTGATCTTGAATTTCATCAGGAAGTAAGTTTAAGTATTGAATCTATGAAAACAGCGCCGGTCTTTTTTGTTTACTGTGAAAATGGAACTGTAAGCCACAGTTTTGGAGCAAATGGTGAAAAGAAAGTATTGAGTAAAAACCAATCGGCTGTTTTAAGTAATTCTTCTGTAATAAACAGTGTATTGTATTTTGAAAGTTACAAACGCATTCAGTTTACATTGTTAGGCATGCCAACGCTTACTAACAGAGATTCTGATCTGGTTTCTCAGGTAAAACAGCGTTTTACCAATGATTCTGGAAATTATATTTATGTTGGAAAAGAGAATCCAAAAATCTCAGATAAAATTCAGGAATACAAAACTGTTCCGCAAAAAGGTATTGTGGGAACGCTTCTTAAAAAAAGCATTTTAAAAAATATTATAGAAATGGAAGTAGAGCAGCACAGTTTCAATTATTTAAAAACATTTGATCCTGTTGTAAATATTGCAAAAAGACAGATTAACGAAATCAAACGAATTTCGACTATGAATTTCTCTGAAATGGTTGCCGCTGCAAAACTTTTTAGAACAAAATATCATTTTTCATTTAAGCCATACAACCAAAAATTAGCTAGCTGAGAAGCATTATATATATTAACTACTATTACGAAAAAAACAGCTTTCCTAAAGAGCTGTTTTTTTTATTAAGATGCTTTTCTAAGGTTCTGAGATGCTAAGGTTCTAAGGTACTAAGATTTTTGGCTCTCTGATTTTACAGGTTAAACGGGTTTTTCACTGGTTTTTTTATTTCTTGAAAAACCGCAGACTAAAATTATATTCTTCATCTTAAAATAAGTTTTAAGAGAGCAAAACTTTGCGTCTTTGCAAGATTAAAAACATCCCGAAAAAAAACTCAGTATCTCAGAACTTTAGCATCTTAGAAACTTAGCAGCTTTAAAAAAAAACTACTCTTTCTTATAAGTAATAATAAAATAAATCATAGTGATATTAAGGCATAAGGAAACACTGTTGGTAATTATTATGGGAAGATCTTCTTTGAGAATTCCGTAAATAATCCAGACAATGATACCGAAAGTCAGAATGCTGAAAGTTTTAAGGGAAATATCCTTGACTTTTTTAGTTTTCCAGACTTTAACAATTTGCGGAACCGTGGATAATGTAATGCAAGCTCCCGCAAATAGTCCTATGATGTCTATAAAATTCATTTTTTTGAGGTTCTAAGGTTATCCCGATAGCTATCGGGCACTGAGATACTAAGGTTCTGACTTTCTAAGCTGTTTTCAGTTGTTATTTCGCCAGAATTATCAAAAATTGTGTAAACCTGTTCAATCCGCTAAATCTGCGGGCAAAAAAAAATCTAGCCCCCAACTAATTCACCACCGTTAATGTGAATAAACTGTCCGGTAATATAACTGCTGTCTTCGCAGGCCAGAAAAACATAAGCAGGCCCAACTTCAGACGGCTGTCCGGCTCTTTCCATCGGATTGTCTTTTCCAAAGTCAGAAACCTTATCAAAAGTTGCCACGATTAACGGTGTCCATATAGGTCCTGGCGCAATACCATTCACTCTGATTTTTCTTTTTGCCAGCATAGACGAAAGTGATCTTGTAAAACTAACAATTGCACCTTTTGTACTGGCATAATCTGCTAAGTGTTCACTGCCGCGATAAGCCGTAACAGAACTGGTATTGATAATTGTATCGCCTTCTTTTAAATGCGGAAGTGCGGCTTTGGTAATATAGAAATAGGGATAAATATTGGTTTCGAAAGTTTTATGCAGTTGTGCAGCGGTAATTTTTTCTAATTCATTCTGCGGAAATTGTATGGCTGCATTATTCACCAGAACATTTATGGTTTTAAAAGTCGAAACACATTTTTTGACCGCCTCTTTACAAAACTTTTCATCTTTAAGATCACCGCTTATAAGCAGGCATTGCTGTCCTTCTTTTTCAATCATTTCTTTTGTCAGCTTTGCGTCTTTATCTTCTTTTAAATACACAATTGCAATGTTAGCGCCTTCACGGGCAAAATGCACGGCCGCACTTCGGCCAATACCGCTGTCTCCGCCAGTAATAAAAGCAGTTTTACCAAAAAGCTTACCGCTTCCGGTATAATTTTCTCTAATAATTTCTGGTTCCGGATTCATTTTATGTTCGTTTCCCGGAAGTTCTTGTTTCTGTTCCGGGAATGTCTTAGGTTTTTTCATAGCATTGTAATTTTAAGATATTCTTCTAACTTAAAATTAGTGTGTCTTGTATGAAAATACAGACTGTAAGAAATATAATTTTGTCTCAAAAAGATGAAAATTGAATAAAAAAGAAGGAAAAGGATTATTTTTCAGGAATCACAGTTAATTTTTTGGATTTGTATGAATGCCTGAATCACTGATTAAGTTGAAGTTAATTTGCAACATGGGAATTATGTAACGAATTTGATTTTGAATAAAAGTGCTTTGTTCTTTAAATTTATACATTTGAAAGTTTTGACTGCTTTTTGAATAGGATCAGATGTTCAAAATGATAAGTAGTAAATAATTTTTTAATTCATAAACGCTTTATCCCCCATAACGGCATGGTATTAATTGTAGATGATATCAAGGCAAATATTATTGCCTTAAAGAAAACATTAGAATTGCACGACATTGACGTAGATACTGCTGAATCTGGAGAAGAAGCGCTGAAAAAAATATTAAAAACAAACTACTGTCTTATTATTATGGACGTACAAATGCCGGGACTTGACGGCTTTGAAGTAGTTAAAATTCTCTCAGGTAATAAACGAACAAAAGATATTCCTGTAATTTTTCTTTCAGCTTTAAATATTGAAAAGAAATACATTTTTAAAGGATATGAAACCGGAGCGGTAGAATATATTACAAAACCGGTTGATACTGATTTGCTGATGCTTAAAGTAAAGACTTTCCTTAAAATTTACGAACAGCAGAACGAACTAAAACTTACCAAAGAACTTCTTTCTAAAGAAATCAAAATTAGAAAAGAAGCACAAGACAATCTCGAAATCAAAATCGCCGAAAGAACCAAAGAACTGGTTTTAAAAAACGAAGAATTAGAGATGAAAAACCACGAATTGCAGCAGTTTGCCTGGGTGGTGTCGCACGACTTAAACGAACCTATACGGAAAATCCAGATTTTTATTAAAATAATTAAAGAACTCTATCTCAAAGAAGATGATAAAGGTATTGATTATGTCGACCGAACGATAAAATCAGCAGAGAGAATGCAGACTCTAATTACAGATCTTCTGGCTTATTCTCGTTTATCTGCACAGGTTAAACCTGAAGTTACAGATTTAAATATCGTTTTACAGGAAGTCCTTTCTGATTTTGATTATTTAATTGAAAGGAAAAATGCGACTGTAAAAACAACCGAACTTCCAACCATAGATAGTATTCCAAGTCAGCTTAGACAGGTATTTCAGAATCTTATAGGAAATGCACTCAAATTCTCCGGAGCAAATGAACCTCCATTTATCGAAATAACTTCAGAATTAATTGTCGACAAATCGTTTGACAGCCCGACTTCTCCGGAAGGGAAATACTGCAGGATTATTGTAAAAGACAACGGAATAGGCTTTGATGAAATTTATCTCGACAGAATTTTTATCATTTTTCAAAGCTTAAACGACCGTCAGACTTATGAAGGAACCGGAATTGGACTTGCAATTGCAAAAAAAATCATCGAAAAACACAACGGATTAATAACCGCAAGGAGTGAAGTAGGCAAAGGCGCGAGCTTTATAATTATTCTTCCTTTAAAATACGAAAAATAAAATAATTTAGAATATATGAATGGTAACTTTAAAAGAAATCTGCTTATAAGTTCATTGGTTTCGCTGTTTGTACTTACTATTAGCTCTGTAGCTTCATTTATTAGCATTAAAAGCTTATTAAACAGCAATTTTTGGGTCAATCATACTCAGGATGTTATTTATAACTTAAACGAAGGATCGTCTATTATTACAGAGGCACAAACCAGTATGAGAGGATATCTTCTTACGGGTGATGAACAGTTTGTAGATCGTTTTAACGATTCTGAAGCCAAATCAAATGCTTATTTTGAAAAGCTGGATGAACTTACATCTGATAATATCTCGCAGCAAAAACTGTTAGAACAACTGCGTTCTAAACGTTCAGGTTTCTTTAAATACCTAAACAATCAGATTGTTAAAAAGCGTTTAAGCAAAGAAACATTAATCTTTGACTTAAACGAAGGACGAAACATGATGAATGAAATCAAGGCGATTATTAAAAAAGTTGAAAATACAGAACAAAGACTTTTAGAAGAACGCAATGCCAATTCTGAGCGTTATGGAACGTATAGTTTGATTTTAATAGTAGTGGCTTTTTTCATCGCTTTTATTATTTCGATAGTATTCTTATTTCGTATTTTAAAAGATTACAACGAACGTTCGTTACTGCAGAGAGAACTGGAGAAAAAAGATATAGAAACTGCTCAGAGGATTGAAGCAATCAGTACAATCGCCAGTAATATTTCAAAAGGAAATTATGACATTCGTGTAGACGACACAAAAGCCGATGCACTTGGAAGTGTAGGAGAGTCGTTAAATTATATGGGAGTTTCTCTTAAAAACTCTTTCGATTTATTGTCTCAAAAAGAATGGCTTCAAACCGGAGTAGCAGAATTAAACAATGTAATGCTGGGAGAAAAAACGCTGCAAAAACTTTCTAAAGATGTTATTGAGTTTTTATGCCAGTATACCAACAGCAGTGCAGGTGTTTTGTATGTTTTAGAAGATAACGAATTGATATCTTCAGGAGGTTACAGCTATATACCGAGTAAAAATCGTGAAAGAATCCAAAAAGGCGAAGGCTTAATTGGTCAGGCTATTACTTCTGGAAAAATTCTGGAACTAAAAACCTTATCACCGGATGATATTCAGATTAATTATGCTTTGGGACAAATTAAACCAACGCATATTGTGGCACTTCCTTTAATAGATAACAAAATTGAAGGTGCAGTTGAACTGGCCAGTATTTATGGTTTTTCAGAACTTCATTTAGAGTTTTTAAAATCAGTTGGAAACAATATTGGAATCGCAATTCGTTCTACTCAAAACAGAAAACGAGTTCTTGAATTATTAGAAGAAACCAAATCACAGTCAGAAGAACTTCAGGTACAGCACAGCGAACTGGAAGCAATTAATGCAGAATTAGAGGCGCAGACTGAAAAACTGCAGGCTTCTGAAGAAGAATTGCGTGTACAGCAGGAAGAACTGGAACAGACTAATGAAGAGCTTTCGGAAAGAAGTGTTTTATTGGAAGAAAAAAACAATGAAATCCAAAAGAAATCAGAAGCTTTGGAATTAACGACTCGTTACAAATCAGAGTTTTTGGCCAATATGTCGCATGAATTAAGAACGCCTCTTAACTCGATTTTACTTCTAAGCCGATTATTATCTGAAAATAATAATCAAAGCATGAACAATGAAGAAATCGAATTTGCTAAAGTAATTCAAAGTTCAGGAAACAGTTTATTAGGTTTAATTGATGAAATTCTGGATTTATCTAAAATCGAGGCTGGAAAAATGGAGCTTGAATTCCTTGATGTTACGACCAAAGAAATCACAGATACGCTTTGGAACTTATTTAATTTTGTAGCCAAAGAAAAAGGAATTGAGTTTGAAATTATTTCTAAAGATGCACCGCTTGTTATTAAAACAGACAAAATGCGTTTAGAACAAATTCTAAAAAACCTGATTTCAAACGCCATCAAATTTACCGAAAAAGGAAAAGTAAGCTTAGAAATAAAAATAGATACAGACGACGATAAAATTATTTGTTTTATTGTAAAAGACACCGGAATTGGAATTCCGCTAGAAAAACAGCCATTGGTTTTTGAAGCATTTCAACAAGCAGACGGTTCTACAAAACGCAAATACGGCGGTACTGGTCTAGGATTGTCAATAAGCAGGGAGCTGGCCAAACTGCTTAGAGGAGAAATTGTTTTACATAGTAAAGTAAACGAAGGAAGCTCGTTTACATTATGTCTACCCGTTTATGGTTCGGCAATTCATAAAGTAAATGTAGAAAAAATACCGCCGACAGATTTTACAGAAATCGATTCAGAAACAGAGCCAGTCGTATCAAAAAAATACATAAGCCCTGTGATTCCTGATGAAATTGACGATGACAGAGAGTATATAAAACAAGGCGACAAAGTAATTTTGATTATCGAAGACGATATTAATTTTGCAAAATCACTATTGGCATTTACACGTCAAAAAGGATATAAAGGAATTGTAGCCGTACGTGGTGACTATGCCTTAAACTTTACTTTATTGTATAAACCGGTTGGAGTTTTACTCGATATTGAACTTCCGGTAAAAAGCGGCTGGGAGGTTCTGGAAGAACTTAAAAATCATGCTGAAACCAAACATATTCCGGTTCACATTATGTCATCACATAAACTAAAACAGGAAAGTTTATTAAAAGGAGCAGTAGATTTCTTAGACAAACCAGTAGCATTCGATAAAATTCCGGATGTGTTTTTACGTATAGAACATATTATTAATAAAGAAGCCCAAAAGGTTTTAATTATCGAAGACAATCCAAAACATGCCAAAGCACTGGCTTATTTCTTAGAGACCTATAACATTAATTCAGAAATAAAAAGCGAAGTTGCCGATGGAATTCAGGCTTTAGGTAAAACCGAAGTAGACTGCGTAATTCTGGATATGGGAATTCCGGATAAACAAGCATATCAAATTCTGGACGGCGTGAAGAAAAATCCGGGCTTAGAAAAACTTCCCGTAATTGTATTTACAGGAAAAAGTCTGTCATTAAAAGAAGAAGTAAAAATTAAAAAATATGCTGATTCTATTATTGTAAAAACAGCACATTCTTATCAAAGAATGCTCGATGAAGTTTCATTGTTCCTGCATTTGGTAGAAGATAAAAAAGAAGGAGGAGACAAAAAAGACGGACATAAAAAGCTAAATTTACTTAACAATATCCTGCACGATAAAAAAGTACTGATTGTAGACGACGATGTTCGTAATATTTATTCGCTTACAAAAGCATTAGAAGTTTTCAAAATGACCATTATTACGGCATTTGACGGAAATGATGCAATAAAGGTTTTAAGCGAAAACCCAGATACCGATGTTGTTTTATTAGATATGATGATGCCGCACATGGACGGTTATGAAACAGCCGAAAAAATACGCGCTAATCCTAAGTTCTTAAATCTTCCGGTAATTGCCGTTACAGCAAAAGCAATGACAGGAGACAGAGAAAAATGTATAAAAGCAGGAGCTTCAGATTATATTACAAAACCGGTAGACGTAGATCAGCTATTATCATTATTGAGAGTTTGGCTGTATGATAGGGTTTAAAAGAAAAAAGTTTAGCCGCAGATTACCAGATTATAAGGATTCTGAAATTCGGCTATAGTAAAGAAAAGATAAATGCTGCAGATTTTAATAGATTAAAAATCCCTTTAATCTGCGGCACAAAAAATATAAAACAAATATGAGTAAAAAACGACTTTTAATTGTAGATGACGATTCTAGAAATATATTCGCATTAACGCATACTTTGCGCGTCAAATCATACGATTGTTTGTCTTGCACAAGTGCCGAAGAAGCTTTAAAACTGCTGAAATCTGATGAAGAGATCGACGCTGTTTTACTGGATATGATGATGCCCGAAATGGACGGTTACGATGCAATTCCGTTAATAAAAGCAATTCCGTCCAGAAAATCGGTATTTGTTATTGCAGTTACTGCCCAGGCTATGACAGGCGATAAAGAAAAGTGTTTAGAGGCTGGAGCCGATGATTACATCTCTAAACCAGTTGATGTTGATAAGTTACTGCTTATACTAAGCAAAATTTGATGAATTATGATTGAGGATATTGAACTGGAAACGCTTATCAATGAGGTTTATGAGTATTATGGTTTTGATTTTAGCAGTTATTCAAGAGCATCGCTGAAAAGGCGTGTTTACAGAGTATATCAATTAGATGGATTTACTCATTTTCATGAATTTTTATCAAAAGTCCGTACAGACCCTGAATATTACAAAAGAATGGTTGACGAAATTACGGTTAATGTTACCGAGATGTTTCGCGATCCTGCATTTTACAGCATACTCAGAAAAGAAATTTTACCGCTTTTGGGTACAAAACCATTCATCAGATTATGGCATGCCGGCTGTTCAACCGGAGAAGAAGTGTATTCTATGGCCATAATGCTCAAAGAAGCAGGTTTGCTGCATAAATCCTTAATTTATGCAACAGATATTAATGCAACCGTTTTAGATACAGCAAAAAAAGGAATTTTTCCGCTCAGAATGATGAAAGAGTATTCGCAGAACTATCGCGATGCAGGCGGGCAGGAAGATTTTTCGAGTTATTATACTGCCAATTACGGTATAGCCAAATTTAACGAAGAACTGTCGCAAAAAATGGTGTATTCACAGCACAATTTAGTTTCAGACACATCGTTTAATGAGTTTGATATGATCTTGTGCCGAAATGTTTTAATTTATTTTGATAATGACCTTCAAAAAAGAGTCATTAATTTATTTGATGAAAGTTTAGCTGTTTTAGGGTTTCTGGCCTTAGGCACAAAAGAAACCATAAAATATTCTATTTCTCCAGGCAAATACAAACAGTTTGAAAAAGAGAAAATATGGAGGAAAATAAAATAATATCTAACTGCCGATTAACTATAATAGGAGGATCAGCAGGGAGCTTAAACGCCTTAATGCAGATTTTACCAGAATTAAAAAGATTGCATAATTTTGCCGTTGTCATAGTATTACACCGCAAAAGCACCGATGACCAGACTTTAGAAGAACTTATTACTTTAAAATCGAGCGTTCCGGTAAAAGCTGTTGAAGACAAAACCAATCTTAAACCAGGTTTTGTCTATGTAGCCCCATCCAACTATCATTTATTATTTGAAAAAGATGATACAATGTCTCTTGATATTTCAGAGAAAATAAATTACAGTCGTCCCAGTATAGATGTTTCTTTCGAATCAGCAGCAGAAATATACGGAAATTCTCTGGTTGGAATTCTATTATCAGGATCAAACACAGACGGAACAGACGGTTTAAAAGCCATTCAGGCAGGAGGTGGTAAAATTGTAGTGCAGAATCCGCTTTCGGCAGATATGCCTTTCATGCCTAATAATGCTATTTTATTTACAAAGCCAGATTATGTTTTAAACAACAAGGAAATATTAGAACTGCTCAATTCAATCAATACCTAAAGTTATTTTTCAGGTTTCGGCCTTTCATCTTCAGGAGGAATAACTTTATATAATTCTGCATCTTGTTCAGCACGTCTCTGCGCTGCTTTTCCTTTTCCAATTGGTATTCCTGCAGTTAAGTACAAAGACCTGTTGTAAACATTTGGTCCGTCGCCTTTCATAACCGGAACCAATCCATAATAATATTGAATGGTAATATTTAATCCGTTGCCTACATTCATGTGATATCCCGTTCCAAAGGCAATTCCGGCATCAATAACCCTGATTTCATCTCTAATTTTTTTCTTGTAAACAACATCATTCTTATTAACTTCATTTTTAAACTCATCAAAAGCCGAAGCCAAAAGTCCCAGCTGAGGTCCTGTTTTAAGATAAATTCTATTTTTAAACTGATATTTAATTAAAATAGGCACATTAAAATATCGAATTTCTCTATTAACAGTTCCACCGGCAAAGGTGTTATCTAAGTTTACATCATCTAAAGAATAAACCGGAATATGGCGTGCACCCATTGGCGATTTTACGATTACCCCCGTATTTATCATCCAAGCCGGATTTTGCTTGGAACGAATGTCAAAATAAAAACCAAGATTAAAACCCGGATTCATACCAGAACTTTCCAAATCAGAAATATCAGAAAGATTGAGACCGCCCTCCAGACCAAATTCCAAAAATGGAGAATTCAGTTTATCACCAAAAATCAAAGAAATCAAAACCTGAGATTTTGCCTGATGTATCGAAAATACCGCGATAAGTAATATTAGACTTTTTTTCATAAACAGGATTTATAATCCAAAACGATATTGTATTCCTCCTAAAGCTTGTGTTCGAGTTCCCAGAAAACCAGCTTCTACCCTAAACATGATATGTTTATTGAGTTGGTATTGAGTACCTACAATAAAATTCCACATATCTTTTGGTCTTTTTTGAAGCGAATATTGAATCGATGACGAATCAGCAGTGCTCAAAGCTCCATCTAATGTGGATAGAAAATTTCCGGCACTTTCCAATGCACGATTTGCCGTATTATGTTTAGCCGCGTTAGCAGGATTTTTTTGTTCAGCAGGTGTTAGTCCGCTCCACCAGGTGTCGACTTTTTGCTGATTTTCAGAAACTTTATCTAATCCATTGTCAACTTTTGCCTGCGCTGTGGATAAATCAATTATATCAGATAAATTAATATTTCCATTTGTATTTCCGGAAATATGAACCCTGAAACCGCCCACCCAAACCGCTATATTTTGGTCTGCTTTAGGAAGTTTAAATGTTTTTCCTAAACGAGGGCCAAATACATACGAAAAAGCAGGTTTATCTAAAGCACTTACATCTGTCCAGGCCATATTCATATCAAGTGCGAGCCACCCGCCGCCAATTCCTATGGTTGGTGTCATCCCAAAACCAAATGTCGTAGCGCTAAAACTTGCTTTTGTACTAAAATTGGCAATTTCTGTCCAATTATTATCAGCATCAGGAATATAAATTCCCGCATTGATTTTTGTTGAAGGATTTGATTTTCCAAAAATACCATAGATGTTTAAAAAAGGCAGCAGCCAAATATCCGGACGAATAGTTAGTGCTCCCGCTTCGACAGAAGATTTATCAAAGCGTACAATTTCGTCTAAATTATACATTGGGCCATTATTAAAACCCACTTGAAGATTACTGATGATAATTTCAGAATCCTGCCAGAAATAATTTAGGGAAAGCCCGGCAGAATATGGAAGTTTGTACCCTTTCTGGGCTACTTTTTCTCCCCAGATAGGAAGTGCATAAGGATAATCGGCAACTTTAAGACTGTCTTTTAACTCTTGGTTTTTTTGTCCTACGATTTTTTCAGTATAAACCTGACCGAAAAATGAAATACTAGATAATAAAAAAAGGGCTGATATTAGTTTTTTACATTTCATTGATTAGAGTATTAATTGATTAAAATAAAACTGCTTGAAATAAATATGGACTAATGTATTCTAAAAGGAATTTCGGCTTATCTTTTTGTCTTACTGGAGTATAAAATGATTGTATTAAGAGGGAATTATATGTTAATTAGTGTTAAAGTTAACTAAAAATTCCTTTGTTGAGAATTATTTTTTAATAAAAATGATTTAGAATCAGTGTTTTACATATTTTTTTGAAAGCAAAAGAAATAATGTATTATTTTTACAGTCATGAAATGGATCACTATTTTATTGTCAATTTATTTGATGGCACTTTCAAATATGCCCTGCGCAGATATGGAAGTAAATAGTGCTATGCATAAAACGGCGCAGTTTGCTTCAGAAGACAATCACTCGCATGATAAAGACAATGATTTGTGTTCTCCGTTTTGTGCCTGTAACTGTTGCGGCGCACAGGTTTTAAGTTACCATTCTGCTGTAAGTTTTGAGTTTCCTAAAACTTACAATCAAATTTCAATAGTTTTACCAAGTTACAGTTCTGTTTTTATTTCCAATTTCTACGGAAGTATTTGGCAGCCCCCTCAAATAGCATAATGATTATGCCTGTCCGGTAAAGATCGGAAACAGGCGAGAGAGTTGTGGACTTTCCACACGTTTACAGACAATTTAATTGTCTAATTTCTCACGTCATTATATATTCAAATGTTAGATAAAATCATTCAGTTTAGTATACGAAACAAATTCGTAATACTATTATTTACCCTTGTGCTTATTGCCTGGGGAAGCTATTCGCTTAAAAATTTACCTCTCGATGCCCTGCCGGATGTAACCAACAATCAGGTTCAGATTATTACCACAGCGCCAACACTGGCAAGTCAGGAAGTAGAGCAATTAATTACGTATCCTTTAGAAAGAGCTGTAAAGACAGTTCCAGATGTAATAGAACTCCGCAGTATTTCCCGTTTCGGATTATCGGTTGTAACCGTTGTTTTTGAAGACGATGTCGATATTTACTGGGCCCGCGAACAAATATTCCAACGCTTAAAACAAGCTGAAGAAAACATTCCGGATTATGTAAACTCTCCAGAATTAGCACCAATTTCTACAGGATTGGGAGAAATTTACCAATACGATGTTTATGCCAAAAAAGGGTATGAAAACAAATACAGTGCTGTAGAACTAAGAACGATTCAGGATTGGATTATTATTCCGCAATTACAGGGAATTAAAGGAGTTGCAGATGTAAGTACATGGGGCGGAAAACTCAAACAATTTGAAATCGCCGTAAACCCAAATATGCTGAATAGTCTGGGAGTTACTATTACCGAAATTTTTGATGCTTTAGAAAAAAACAATCAAAATACCGGAGGCGCTTATATCGAAAAAGATCAATATACCTATTTTATTCGAGGTGTCGGGATGGCAAAAGGTGTAAAAGACCTTGAAAATGTAGTAGTAAAAAACCGAAACGGCTCTCCGGTTTTGGTACGCAATGTAGCGCAGGTACGCGAAGGTGTGGCATTGCGTTATGGAGCATCAACCAAAGACGGAAAAGGAGAAATCGTGTCCGGTATGGTTTTGATGCTGAAAGGAGAAAACTCCAGCGCCGTTGTAAATCGTGTTCACGAAAAAATGGCACAAATAAACAAAAGCCTTCCCGAAGGTGTTGTTGCCGAAGCCTTTATTGATAGAGGAAAACTGGTTGATAATTCTATTAAAACCGTTGCCAAGAATTTATTAGAAGGGGCTTTAATCGTGATTTTCGTTCTGATTTTGTTTTTAGGAAACCTTCGTGCCGGATTAATTGTTGCTTCCGTAATTCCGTTAGCAATGCTGTTTGCCGTTATTTTAATGAATGCCTTTGGCGTGAGCGGCAACCTAATGAGTCTTGGTGCGATAGATTTCGGAATTATAGTCGACGGTGCCGTCATTATCGTCGAGGCCACAATGCATCATCTGCAGAAATTCAAAAACAAAAAAGAATTAACGCAGGAAGAAATGGACGAAGAAGTTTATAATTCGGCTTCAAAAATCAGAAACAGTGCCGCTTTTGGAGAAATTATCATTCTTATTGTTTATCTGCCAATTCTGGCTTTAATTGGAACCGAAGGAAAAATGTTCAAGCCAATGGCTATGACAGTTGGTTTTGCCATTATTGGAGCATTTATTCTTTCGCTTACTTATATCCCAATGATGAGTGCTTTGTTTCTTTCTAAAAAGACAGAACACAAAGAAAACTTCAGCGACCGAATGATTGCTTGGCTAGAAAGTCGTTATATGCCTTTGTTGAAAAAAGCTTTAGCGTTTAAAAAAGTTGTGCTTTCTGTTGCCATTGGGTTATTTGCTTTAGCTCTTATTGTTTTCCAAAATATGGGAGGCGAATTTATCCCGACAATCGAAGAAGGAGATTTGGCTATCAATGCTACCATTATGACGGGAAGTTCGCTTACGCAGATGGTTGAAACGACTACGAAGTACGAACAGATTCTAAAAGCCAAATTCCCAGAAATCAAAACAATCGTAACTAAAATAGGAAGCGGTGAAATCCCAACCGATCCAATGCCAATTGAAAGCGGGGATTTAATTATTGTTCTAAAAGACAAAAAAGAATGGAAAGGCAAATACCATAATTGGGAAGAACTGGCAAATGCCATGAAAGAGGAAATGGAAGTAATTCCTGGCGCGAATATCGAAATCTCTCAGCCAATTCAGATGCGTTTTAATGAATTAATGACAGGAAGCCGCTCTGATATTGCGATCAAGATTTTTGGTGATGATTTGGAGATTCTGGACGCTAAAGCGACCGAGTTAATTTCGAAAATAAAAGGAATCGACGGAATTGGAGATTTAAAAGCCGATAAAGTAACAGGACTGCCGCAAATTACCATTAAATACGATTATGATAAAATTGCACTTTACGGTCTGAATATTTCAGATATCAACCAAATCATTCGTTCCTCATTTGCCGGAGAAAGTGCCGGAAAGATTTATGACGAAAGTAAAAGATTTGATGTTGTGGTAAGAATGGACGAAAACAATCGTGCCGATATTACTGATGTGAGCAATTTGTTTATTCCGCTTCCAAGCGGACAACAGGTTCCGCTTTCTCAGGTAGCTTCTGTTGAATACGAACAAGGACCTGTGCAGGTTATCCGCGAAGACGGAAAACGAAGAATTACAGTTGGATTAAACGTGCGCGGGAGAGATATTAAAAGTGTCGTTGAAGAAATTCAGGCAAAACTGGATAAAAGTTTTAAACTTCCTGCAGGTTATTATGTGACGTACGGCGGACAATTTGAAAATTTGATTGAAGCCTCAAAAAGACTTTCTGTAGCCTTGCCAATTGCTTTGGGACTTATTTTGGTTCTGCTGTATTTTACTTTTAAAAGTGTCAAACAAGCACTGCTGATTTTTAGTGCAATTCCGTTATCCGCCATTGGAGGTGTTTTTGCGCTTTCGCTGAGAGGAATGCCGTTTAGTATTTCGGCAGGAATTGGTTTTATTGCCTTATTCGGAATTGCGGTTTTAAACGGAATTGTACTGATTTCGTATTTCAATCAATTAAAAACGGAAGGTATTTTAGATCCGTTTCAGAGAATCCTTATCGGAACCAAAACACGTCTGCGTCCTGTTTTAATGACCGCAGCCGTAGCTTCGTTAGGATTTTTGCCAATGGCATTATCTACAAGCGGCGGAGCAGAAGTACAAAAACCACTGGCAACCGTAGTAATCGGCGGATTAATCTCGGCAACACTATTAACCTTAATCGTTTTACCGATTTTGTATTTATTGTTGGAGCGTAGGTTTAACCGCAAAGAACGCAAAGATTTACGCGAAGAACGCTAAGAAAAATTTAAAGAAAATGAAAAATTTATTATACAGTTTAAGAAAGATAACCTTTGCGAACTCTGCGCATCCTTTGCGAACTTTGCGGTTAAATGAGTTGCTATTGGCAAATAAGGTTTTGTGGTTAAGTGCATTTCTATTAGCAAGTACAGCAACATTTGCACAGCAATCCATAAGTCTAGAAAAAGCAATAGAGCTAGCCAAATCAAACAACATCGATTTAAAAATTGCTGATAAAGAAATCGAACGACAAAACATTTTAAAGAAAACTGCTTTTCAGCCGGATCCATTGCAGGTGCAGTATCAGGGCGGACAGTTTAACAGCGTTGATTTTGATCATAATGTTTCGGTACAGCAGTTTTTTCCACTGGGAAATGTCACAAAAGCCAATAGGCAATTACAGGAAGAACTCGCTAAACTCGCCGAAAAACGAAAAGCATTATCGTCTTATGAATTGGAAAAAGCCGTGACTCTGGCTTATTATCAATATTTGTATGGAGTTTCAATTCAAAAATTAAACTCAGAACTAAATGAGATTTATACCAAATTTCTAAAGAACGCCGAACTTCGATTTAAAACCGGAGAAAGCGGGAATATTGAAGTTATAAGTGCAAAAGCTAAAGTAAAGGAAATTGAAACGCAGAAAGAACAACTAAATTACGATTTGGCGATTTACCAAAAACAGCTTCAGTTTTTTATTCAGACCGATGAAAACATCGTTCCGGATGAAACGACTTCACTGCAATATCCTTTTATAGAAAATAAGGATTCGAAAGCAGAAAGTTTAATGACCGATTTTTATCAGCAGCAAATTTCGGTTTACCAAAAAGAAGCCGGAACATTTAAAGCGAATCGTACACCAAAATTAGGTTTAGGTTATTTTGCACAGACTATTAATACCGAATCGCTGTTTCAGGGATTTACAGCAGGATTACAGATTCCGTTATTTGGAGGCGTAAATACAGCAAAGGCGAAAGCGGCGGAAATCAGTATTTCGCAGTCACAACTGGCATTAGATAAAAATAAAATTATTCTGAATCTGCAAAAAGAGGAATTGCTAAACAACTTTCAAAAACAGCAGAAAAACCTAAATTATTATAAAAATGAAGGTTTGCAATATGCCAATCAGATTATCGAAACGGCTCAAAAGAGTTATGCCAACGGCGATATGAGTTATTGGTCGTACATAAGCTTTTTAAATCAGGCGATCGATATAAAAAAACAATTTGCAGAAGCAACACACAGTTATAATCAAAGTGCTGTAGAACTTCAATTTCCAACTATCAAAAATAATTAATCATGAAAAATATATCTAGTTATTTAACCGCAAAGAGCGTAAAGATTTTATCGCAAAGCTTATTTTCTCTGCGTGCCTTGCTCCCGATGGCTATCGGGATTGCGATCTTTGCGGTTACCTTAATCGCTTGTAACGAAAAAAAGGCTGAAGAAACAAAAGAAGAAGAAAAAGAAACTACAGAAGTGGCGCTAAGCGAATCTCAATACAAAACTGTAGGAATTGAAACGGGCATTGTAGAAGACCGCAATCTTAATAAAGTGATCAAAGCAAATGGTTACACGACAGTTCCGCCGCAAAATTCAGCTGAGGTTTCGACTCTAATTGGCGGAACGGTGAAAGACATTTATGTATTGGAAGGAACATTCGTTAACAAAGGGAAAGTTTTGGCAACGATTCAAAATCTTGAAGTTATAGGGATGCAGGAAGATTACCAGTCGGCGGCTGCCAATGTAGAATACCTGCAATTAGAGTACAACCGCCAGAAAACGCTGAGCGATGAAAATGTAAATCCAAGAAAGACTTTTCAGGAAGTAAAAGCCAAATTAGCAGCAGAAAGAGCCCGTGCGCAGGCAGCAAAAAACAAATTAGATGCTTTGCATGTCAACACAAAAGGAACAACATCGGTTGTGCCTATTGTTTCGCCTATTAGTGGTTTTGTTGGGAAAATCAATATTGCCAAAGGCGCTTTTGCAAACACAGGAGTTTCGCTTTTTGAAGTAACAGATAACAGCCAGATGCATTTAGATTTAAATGTGTACGAGAAAGATTTAGGTTCGATTTCTATTGGTCAGGTGATCGATTTTGTATTAACGAATCAGTCGAACAAATCGATTAAAGGAAAGATTTTCGGCATCAATAAATCATTTTCTAACGAAAGTAAAACGGTTGCCGTACACGCGAAAATCGATCCTGCCGATGCCAAAGGCCTGATCCCGGGAATGTATGTTTCGGCAAATATTAATATTACAAACACAACAGTTCCGGCATTGCCAAAAGACGCCGTTGTTCGAAATGCTGATAAATATTTTGTTTTTGTACAAGAAGAAAATCATCCAGAAAAAAAACACGAGCATAAAGAAGGGGAAAAAGAAGAAACTCACGAAAAAGAAATTCATTTTAAAGCCATTGAAGTCGTTCCCGGAACTACAGATTTAGGTTTTACAGAAATTAAGTTCGTCGATAAGATTGACTCTCAGTCAAAAATTGTTACTAAAGGTGCTTTTTACCTGCTTTCGGCAATGAAAGGCGGAGGAGAGCATGAACATTGATTTTTTTAAGGTGCTGATATTTTAAGATGTTGAGGTGCTGAGTTTTTTTAGAAATGACAAATGAATGTTTAATTTTCATTCTCAAAAAAAAACTTAGCAGCTTAGTGCCTTAGCGGTAAAATAAGCGAGATTAAAAACAAACTTTGCTTATACCATTTGCTGCAAATTGATTAAATTTAGAGCATTATTAAAATAAGTTTCCAGAATCTGAAACTTTAAACTTTAAACATGAAACTTTCTCATGATACATCAAGATAAAGAAATAAAAAATACAAAAACTAAAGCCAAACCTTCCTGCTGTTGTTCACATGACGAACCTGTACATTCAGATAATGACGGACATGATCACGATCATGAACATGGTGCAGAGGGAAGCTTGTTTAAAATGTTCCTGCCTTCTATTATATCTTTCATTTTATTACTAATCGGAATTGGTTTAGACAATTATTTTCCGCAGGATTGGTTTACGGGATACGTTAGAATCGGCTGGTATGTTATTTCGTATATTCCGGTTGGGCTTCCGGTTTTGAAAGAAGCTTACGAAAGCATTGTAAAAGGCGATGTTTTCTCAGAGTTTTTCCTAATGTGTATTGCCACAATAGGAGCATTTGCAATTGGCGAATATCCCGAAGGTGTTGCGGTTATGTTGTTTTATACCATAGGCGAAACCTTTCAGGGAATGGCGGTTAGCAAAGCAAAATCGAATATTAAAAGTTTACTGGACCAGCGTCCGGATGAGGTTAATATTGTAGAAAACAATATTGTTACAAAAGTTAAGGCAAAAGACGTTCAGATTGGAGCCGTTATTCAGCTTAAAGCAGGAGAAAAATTAGGTTTAGACGGCGAATTACTTTCAGATTCGGCTTCGTTTAATACCGCTGCTCTAACCGGAGAAAGCAAACCCGATACCAAAAAGAAAGGAGATACGGTTCTGGCCGGGATGATAAACGGAAATACTATTGCACAGGTAAAAGTAACAACTGCTTACAACGACAGTAAACTGTCTAAAATTTTGGAGCTGGTACAAAATGCGACCACTAAAAAAGCACCTGCAGAGCTGTTTATCCGCAAATTTGCTAAAATCTATACACCAATTGTAGTATATCTTGCCATTGGAATTTGTTTACTGCCAATGCTTTTTGTTGATAATTATGTTTTTAGCGACTGGTTGTACAGAGCTTTGGTTTTCTTGGTAATTTCTTGTCCGTGTGCTTTGGTTATTAGTATTCCGCTGGGGTATTTTGGCGGAATAGGTGCTGCAAGTAAAAACGGAATCTTGTTTAAAGGAAGTAATTTTCTGGACAGTATTTCGACCATTCAGAATGTGGTTATGGACAAAACCGGAACAATGACAGAAGGTGTTTTTAAAGTGCAGGAAGTCATTATAAAACCTGATTTTGATAAAGAGGAAATTCTGAAATTTGTTAATGCATTAGAAGGAAAAAGCACGCATCCGGTAGCAACCGCAATTCATAATCATGTTGGAACAATCGATTCATCAATTGAACTGAATAATGTAGAAGAAATTTCAGGACACGGTTTAAAAACTGAAATAAACGGAAAAGAGCTTCATGTTGGAAACTTCAAACTTCTGGATAAATTTAATATTTCGTATGATATTGATCCGTCTTCTGTAGTTTATACCACAATTGCCATAGCTTACGACAGAAAGTTTGCCGGCTATTTAACTATTGCCGATGAAATTAAAGCAGATGCACAAGAAACGGTTTCTAAACTAAAATCTTTAGGTGTTAAAGTTACGATGCTGAGCGGCGACAAAACCAATGTAGTTCAGTTTGTAGCCGATAAACTTAAAATCTCAAATGCTTTTGGAGATTTGCTTCCAGAAGATAAAGTCAATAAAGTAAACGAAATTAAAGCCAAAAACGAAACGGTAGCTTTTGTGGGTGATGGTGTTAATGATGCGCCGGTAATTGCTTTAAGCACCGTAGGAATTGCAATGGGAGGTTTAGGAAGCGACGCTGCTATAGAGACCGCCGATGTTGTAATTCAGGACGATAAACCAAGTAAAATTGCAATGGCAATAAACATTGGAAAGCAAACCAAAAAAATTGTCTGGCAGAATATTACTCTGGCTTTTGTTGTAAAAGCTTTTGTTTTAATTCTCGGTGCAGGCGGACTTGCTACAATGTGGGAAGCTGTTTTTGCCGATGTTGGTGTGGCGCTGTTAGCAATTTTAAATGCGGTTCGAATTCAAAGAATGAAGTTTTAATTCATCAATATAGACAACAAAAGCCCAATTCATTTTGAATTGGGCTTTTTGGTTTTAAAATTTTAGTTCAATTATATTTTCATTATTCTCTAATATAATTTCTGTTGGATTACTTTCAGAAGGAATTTGTGTTGGATACCAATTTCTAGTAGGCTGCACAAGTATCAATAAACCTTCGTGATCACCAATGGCTGAGAATTTTTCAGTATTGGTATTTTGAGAAAAGAAATGTAATCCGTGTTCTTCTATTAATTGATTTCCCAGTTCCAGAGGATTTTCAGTAACAATTCCTATTTCGCTTATACTCAAAATAGATTCCGGTTTAAATTCTCCCAACTGTTCATTTTCGAGATCGTGTCTGGCAATAAATTCCAGCAGATTGCCATTGTGATCGTAAAAATAAAGAGAATGTGCGTTCCAGTTTTCAAAATGCGTAACTACACTTTTATCTTCCAGAACAATTAAATCGACTTTGTCTTTAGACCACTGAATGGCTTCTTCAAGCTGATTTTCGGGAATATTAAAAGCAAAATGGTAAATGGAATTAAACTGTGGATCTTCGACAAATTTTAGAATTGAACTTCCTGCCTGAAAAGTAATCCATTTTGTATCTTCTTCCAGAATAAAAAGGCCTAATACGTTTTGATAAAATGCTTTCGTTTTTTGAATATCGTTTGTTTTGATTTGAATCTGATCTATTTTCATAATGGTATTTTTTATTAAAAGAAAAAGCTTCTTTTTTAGTTTCAAACAAATTTAGAAAATCAGAGTTTTGGTATTACTGCCAGACTATTTTATGCTTCAATGAAAATATAGAAAAAGAGTATTGCTGTACTGATAAAGTTACGTTTTTTAAAATAAAAAAAGTTCACTTCAAACCAATGAAATGAACTTTTAATATATTTCGTAAGCTTTATTAAGCCATATCGATCAATCCTCTTTTTATAACATAATGATCGTCATTTTTGACCACATAAAATTGTGCAGCAAAGCCCGAAGGTTCTCCTAAGTAAGTTAAACTCACATCAAAATATCTCATATCACCGTTTTCATCTGCCCACATAAAATCATCTAGTATGTCTAAATTTCCAAGCCATTCTAAATTGTTCAGCCACTCTTTTCCTTCAAAAGATTCATCTTTTGCTATTTCATGAATAAGATAATGATCACGCCAAATTACATGAATTGATTCTTCCCAGTCATCATAAAGGTGGTCTACGCTGTTTTTGGCATTGTCTAATTCTCCTTTTTTTAAATAAGCAAAAAAATCTTCAACGGCATTTTGAGCTTCACGTTCTGTTGGTTTTTCTTTCCAGGTTTTAAAGGTTGTCATAAAATTTAGTTTAAATTAATGATTTTTAGGGGGATTAAAGGTCTTTTTCTTTATATACAAATAAACTAATTTTCTGTTGAAATGCATTGCATTACTGTTTTATCTTGTAAAATTTTACTGTTTAAAATATAAATAGAGTTTGGTTTTGAGTAAAATTGAAAAAAGACTTTTTAGATGAAGGAAGCTTTTAAAGTTTTATGCTAAGATAAGTATGATAAATTTACCTTATTCTAATAGTTATAAGTCTTATAATGGATGTTTCAAGTGTCACTAATATATTATTTTGTAATGATAAATAAACTAATAAAGAATATACGCGAAAAGGTTTGTAATCTTTCTGTAAAAAAATCTGATTTAAAATATATTAAGCATAAAATTTAAAGTATGAAAAAATTTGAAAAAAACTATTTGAGAATATTTGCTAATATAAATAAAGCGGAATATTCAGAGGATGAAAAAAAACTATTGACAGAATTATTGATAAGTATTATAAAAATTAACTTTAATTGTAATAAACTTAAATATGATATTGAAGGTTCAGGATATGGGATTTCAAAGGGTGATGGTTTGATTTATGAAAAATCTTTAAATAATAAACTAAATGAAAAAGGATACAAAAATCTTTCAGGATTTAAAGTATATTCATATGATGACTCCTACAAATCAGCTTTTTCAATTTTTTCAAATGTTAATGTTTTAAATAGACTGGATATGTATTTTAGCTGGCCATATAATGATTTGGAAAGTCTCGAAAAGACAATTGAAATTATTAAATCAGTCTCTCAAAAATTAAAAATCGATTATGCATATGCATATCCAGATGACAAAACATTATTTGAAGAGGGTGAAGGAAGAATTAATTATATTGGTCGATCAAGTATGTTAAATATTCCGGAGCAAGAACTAAAATGGGAAGATAAGTTTTCAGAAATTACAACAGGAACTATAAAAAAACTTTATCCTTTAAATGTATTTAATAAGAAACAAATAGAAGGGTTAAGAGATCTTTCTATAGAAAAGAAAATTCAATTGTCAGATGAAAATCAAATTTGGATTTTTAATCCATCAACTTTAGATACAGAAAACACTAAGGTAACAACGAAGGTAATAGATTAAAAGCTATATAATTTTAATTCATAAAAAAAGCCCGTTTCATAAAGAAACAGGCTTGGCAGATTTGCAGTTGTTGGGGGAATTTACAAATCATATGTAACTAACATATTATTTTGGCATTTCAGGAACCATAATTCTTCTTGTCGGCGTGCTTAAAGTTTCGATAAAAGCTAATAAATCGCTGATTTCTTCTTTGCTCAAATCTAATTTTTTAAGCGCAGGATCTGATTTTGGAATTAAAGAATCTCTTGCTGTTCCCAGATATCTTTTTTGAACAGGAGAAGGGTTTCCTAAATTATATAATTCTACAACATCCAGTAAAGTTGGAAAATGCCCGTGATGCATCCACGGTTTTGTATTTACAACTTCGCGAAGCGTTGGTGTTCTAAATTTACCAATATCTTTAACATCTTTGGTCACATTATAACGTCCGAAATCTTCATTTTTTGTTCCAAATAAAGTCTGTCCGTCATTATGAAACTGATTATCGCTGAAATAAGGCGTATTATGGCAGTTGATGCATTGCGCTTTGGTTCTGAACAAATGAAGTCCTTTTACCTGCTGATCGGTATAAATGTCTGATTTTCCGCTTACAAACTGATCAAACTTACTTTTTGGACTATTGATGGATCTTTCAAAAGTAGCAATCGCATACTGAATTCGTTCTAAAGTCACTTTTTTATCTCCAAAAGCTGCTGTAAATAGAGAATTGTAACCTTTAATTTTAGCAATTTTATCGACTGCAATGGTCAGTTTTTCATTCATTTCTAACGGATCCTGAACAGGAAACTGTGCCTGATCTTCCAGACTTGAAGCACGGCCGTCCCAAAATAGGGAAGTGGCGTAGGCCGAATTTAAAATCGTCATTGAATTGCGTTTTCCTGTTTGTCGGTCATGACCAAACGAGCGCGTTAAATTATCCGTCCATCCCAATTCTGGATTATGACAGGAAGCACACGCAATCTGTCCGCTTTTAGACAATCTCGGATCAAAAAAGAGTATCTTTCCTAAGCTTTCTTTTTCCTTCGAATACGGATTATATGCAGGATAGGGAACAGCAGGCAAAACGCCGATATCCTGAAATTTTGATTTATCTACACTTTCGTGTAATTCTGCAGCAGGCCATTTTGAGGTATCTCCGCCGGAATAAATTTTTCGTAATTCCTGTATGTCGATATAATCGGGCTGTTCAACGCTTTTATAAGCCGTCAAACTCAAGAGGAATAGGAGAGGGAAGATTAGTTTTTTCAATTCTTTTTGTTTTTTTGTTTTTTGTTTTTTTTGATTGGTTTTTAAGTCTCAGCCACAGTTAACAGTCGCAATTTACAGTATCAGTCTCAGTCATCAGTCGCAGATTATTTTAGACTTCAAAAGCTTTGTCAAAGTTTTAAACTTTGACAAAGCTTGAATAAAGATTCCAGACTGTTAACTGCGACTGTTAACTGCGACTGTTAACTGCGACTAAATACTTAAAGCGTAACTTCTTTAGGACACGGAATGCTCAAAGCAGCTGGTTTTGTATAGGTCCTGTTGTTGAACATTCTGTATTGTGTCGAAACAGTTCCTCCAAAAAGTTCGTCATTTGTTAGTTTCAATTCAAATGAAATCTCATATAAACCATTGCTGACTTCTTTGTAAGTTCCTTCGCCTGAAATAGCAATGATATGTGACTTTGATGGAACTGAAGCTGTTGCAGCAGATCCAATGGTAATGTCCTGCGGAATTACGAGAACCGTTCCTTCAGTTTTGCTGTTTCCATTTGCAGGGAAAAACTCCAATGCCGAAGTAATATTAAATCCTGGAGAAATGGCCGCTGAGTTACTTTCGTTAGAGAACCATCTCTTTAAACCAAAAGAGTTTACCGTATTCGTTCCGCTGGCAACGTTAAATCCAATTTTAAAAGCATCGTGGTAAATATCATCATTAGGATTTGTAGTTCCTCTGTCGCTGTACAATATGGCATTTGGATCGTCTTTAGTAACAATAACCGGGAAAGTTAAAGCATTGAAAGTCTGCCACGAACAAGCGCCATTATTATTAAACCAATGTTCACCATAGGTTAGATAAAATGCATTTGTTGGATCTGTAAATTTCGAAGCTGGATATGCCTGAACATCTCTTGGTATTTTTATTGGTTTTGTAATAGTTAAGCTGATATTTCCTGTAGCCGTATAATTTGGAATATTGATTAACGTTAATTTAGACTCGTATTGAGCATCATCGTTTTGAAGATCTTCTAAAAGAGTTAAATGATAGTTTACAGAAGTTCTGTTATCACCATAATCGTCATGTGTTAAAGAATATTCGAATCCGTTTTGGAACTTAAAAATAGAAGCATTTTCAATTTCTTCCGGGAAAAAACCATTAGGATAGTATACTTTAAAATCAATTGTTTCACCTATTTCGCCTTTTACATTGTACTTTGTTACAGGAAAAGTATAATTAGTAGCGATAGTTCCTAAATTGATATTGAAAGTATCGTTTGGATATGCAGAATTTAGATTTCCAATATGAATATCAGGATCAGAAACGGTTTCCAATTTTAGCTTAATATTTTGACTTGCAGCCCATCTTTTATCAAATGACACATAAATAGTATCAGTTAATTTACTGCCTTGAAAAGTAAGCTGATTTACAGGATTTACGCTGAAACTGTCGCTGGCACCATTTGTTTCGGCACTAAAATTGGCTGTAACAGTTCCCTTTAAGGCACGTGTTGTTAAAGCTACAGGAACTTTTAATGTTCTTATAGCTTTGTTGTCATAAGTTGACTGAGGAACTAAACTTCCGTTTACAGCCGGGTATTCTAAAGGTGTGTTATCACTTTTTACTAAAAAATTAAATCTTAAAAAAGGATCAATTTCAGGACCTAATTTATAATCATCTTTTGAACATGAAATATATAACAGAGCTGTAAATAATATACTGAATATCTTAATACGAGTCATTTTGCTGCAAGTTTGGGTTAAGATTAGTGTTGTATGTTGGTATTGGCAGGACGTATTTTAAAGACGGATAAGTCAAACTGCACACTGTGGCGATACAGCCGTCATTTCTTGAAACATCTTTATGATTTCTGGCAATATCAAAGAATAAGAAACCTTCAAAACATAATTCTTTTCTTCTTTCTAAAAAGATGTTTTCTTTTAAATTCGCTGTATTGGTTAATAATGATGCATTGGCGCGGGCGCGGATGATATTAATGTCTGCCATTGCCAAATCGGCTCTATTGGTTTCAAATGCAGCTTCAGCACGAATCAAGTACATTTCACTGAGTCTAAAAGCGACATAACCGGCATTATTCTGAAATTTTTTGGTAAAGTTGTAATCTCGGTAAGTCTGCACACCGCCTATAATTGTATAAAGTGATTTTGTTAAGAACAATTCTTTTCTTAAATCACTGCTTTCATATAGATTAATTAAATCATTTGAAACAGTATATTTTTGAAAGTTTATGTCTGAAGTATAGCCAAAAGTCTGAGCCATTGATGATGAAACATTTCCTTCTGTGTCTTTCGGAATAGAAAATTCAAGAAGGATTTCAGATACTGGAAGATCTGGTTTTTCCCATTCAGAAACTAAAGTTTCTTTGCTCATTAGTACGGCACCTGAATTGGTAATTACATCATTTGCTATTTCGTAAGCATTTATCCAGTCTCCTTTTTGAAGATAAACCCTTGCTAATAGTGCTTTTGTATTTTTTCTGTTAAAGAAAGAATAAGCAGGACCAGGAAGTAATGAATTATCTGAGTAATTTTCAACAGCCGTTTTTAAATCATTAATAATTAAGTTATAAGTTTCTGCCAGGGTTTTTCTGGCCGGATATTGTATTCCTGATTTAATAGATTCTGTGTTGTAAATTATTCCTAAATGCGATGCATCAGCCGTATATTTATAATCCTGACAGTAAACAAGAGATAAAAGAAAATGGGCATAAGCTCTTATGGTTAAAGCTTCTGCTTTTATCTGATTTTTTTCTGTATCAGTTGCATCTTTTAGGGCAGGCGTATATTCTAAAATTAGATTCGCCTGATTTATGATGTCATAATTAGTATCATAAAATGTTTTAAAATTACTGGACAGCGCCACATCGTCAAAAGAATAAAGCTGCTCAACATTTGCCGATGGCGAAATCTGACCTTTAAGACCTCCTGTTGCTGTTGGGCCAAATTTTAAATTGCCTCCCTGTAAATCAGCATAAACAGCATAGCGTTCTGGTCTTACATTAGCTTCTACTTCAGTATAAAGTCCGGTAAGTGCCTGCAAAACCCCTGTTTTGTTTTGTAAAAGTTCGTCTACAGATGTTTGGGTTCCGGGTTCCTGCTCTAAAAAGTCACTACAGCTTTGTAATGAAAGTATTAGAAAAAATAGGGATAGGTATTTTGAATATTTCATTTTCTTAAAATTTAGCATTAACTCCCAGCGAGATTGTTCTTGCCTGCGGATAGATATAACTATACTCTCGTATTCCGTTCATTCCTTTAGGACTTTTGTCTTTGTACCAATATGCCACATTTGTAGCATCTGCAAAAACAGAAACAGCATCCAGAAAAGTATTCTTTTTAAGAGGTACATTATAACTTAAATTAATATTACTGATTCTGATATAGGTAGCATCGTAAATATATTTGCTTAAGTTTGAGATTATTGGTGAAAGTGTAACGGCAGATTGTGAAACATTGTCGCCTGGATTCCTCCAATAATCGTAAGCATTTACAGAAAGATTTCGATTTGATGTTACATTATATTGATCGATAAGAACACTTGGTGCCATAAAGCTTCCGCCAATTTGATAATCTCCTCTAATAGATAAAGTAAGATTATTGTAGAAAGTAAAATTATTATAGAAACCTCCGTATGCATCAGCCTGTTTGTCTCCAATAGGTTCCCAGTCTGCCACTGTAAATAACTCGTTGTACGTTTTAGCATCGTAAATCTGTCCATTTTTTTGTATAAGATCTCTTCCTGTTGCTGGATCTACACCAGCCCATTTAATGCCCCATAATGTTGTTGTACTGTAACCTACTTTTTGTGCCAATGCAATATTTGCTTCAGCATAATCACTGCCTAAACCTTTTAAATAAGTTACTTTATTATTTATTGTGGCAATATTAAATGCCGTAGTCCATTTAAAAGCATCGCTTTTTATCCATTTTATTCTTGTAGTAAGTTCAAAACCTTTGTTGTACATACTTGCTGCATTTAATTGTACAGAACTGTACCCTGTTTCTGTAGGAATGTCTCTTGAAGCAATTAAATTACTTTTATCATCGTAGTAATATTCTAATGTCAATTCGACTCTCTTGAAAACATTAAAATCAAATCCTGCATTGAATTTTGTATTTTTTTCCCAGCTTAATCTGCCATTTGGCGCAGCGCCTGTAGTCGCTCCAATAGAACCATTGTATCCGTTTTGGCTTATATTATAAATTCCTTTTGATCTGTAAGAACCAATTTTAGAATTTCCGGTTGATCCGTAACTAGCTTTTAGTTTTAAGAAATCAATCCAGGAATTTGTGCTTAAAAAGTTTTCATTACTAATAATCCATCCGGCACCTAAACCGCCATTATGAGCCACATCAGTATCATCTCCAAAAACAGAACTCTGATCACGACGGTAATTTGCTAATAAGAAATAACGTTTTTTGTAGTTGTAATTTATTTGAGAGAATAAAGAAACTCTTGAATTATAGCTTATTTCATTTCTGTAACTCTGACCATTTTTAGACTCATCTTCTGGTGTATCCGGATTGTCATCTCTTATGGCGTCTGTGACATTATTGATATGATCAGGTTCTAAAAATCCTACACCGGATTTATAATTAAAATCTGTTTTATCTTCTGCTAATTCAAAACCAACAACTCCATCAATTTCATTGCTTTCATTTAATTGTTTGTTGAATAAAGCCTGTCCCTGCCAGTTCCATTTAGTAGAATTTCTCTGGTTTATAAGACGTCGTCCCCAGGCCGGATATGTAATTCCGTCTAAAACAAAGGTACCATTGTACTGGCCGCTTTCATTTGCTGCAGAAAAATAACGATCCTGCTCTTTATCAGTATAATCCATACCAAATAGAGTAGAAAATTTGATATTTTTATTAAGTTTATAAGATAAATTCAAACTTCCTAAAAGACCAAAAGTCTGCGCTTCGTTTTTGTTTTGCTCAATCGCTGCCAAAGGATTTCCTCTTGCAGAACCGCTTGCGCCCAAATCGGCATAAGAACCATCTGCATTGTAAACAGCAAGTGTTGGAAGATAAGCGAAACTATAAAAAATATTAGGCGCATCTTTTTGAACATAACTAGGATTAAGCATTAAATTAATATCCCATTTACCTGAGTTGTAACCTAAATTAATTCCGGCGTTTAATTGTTTTGTTTCGTTTCCTACCTGCGGTTCATCGATTTTTGTATAACTAACATTCGTGCGATATGAAAATTTAGAAGTAGATCCCGAAACATTAAAATTGTATTTATTATATACACCAGATCTGTTTAATATATTAAACCAATCCGTGTTTATTCCGTTATAAGAAACCGGAACATAACCCGCCGTGGTGTTTTTCATAAACTCATTTCGCAGTTCTGTATATTGTTCCCCGTTTAAATATTTAATTTGATTAACGGCAGAAGAAACTCCTAACTGATTAGAAAAACCAAATTGTGTTTTCCCTTTTTTTCCTTTTTTGGTTGTAATCAAAATTACACCATTTGCTCCATCAGCACCATAAATACCAACCGCTGCAGCATCTTTTAAAACAGAAATAGTTTCAATGTTTTCTGGGGCAATTTTCATTAACGGGTTGGCCAGATTTTCGGCATAATCGCCGTTTCCGTTAAAATTAGGACTGTCAATAGCATATTCTTCGCTCATTACAACACCATCAACAATAATAAGAGGCTGCGATGAAGTTCCAGTAATAGCACCACTTAAAGAAGATAAAGTACCTTGTCCGCGAATATTGATTTTAACCGGACCGCCAACACCCGAAGTATTTTCAACCATAACACCGGCAATCTGTCCTGTAATCATTTTATCAAAACTTTCAGAAGCCTGTTCAACCGCAATATCTTTTGCTTGCAAAGTCGAAATACTCCCTACAATTTCTTCTTTTAGTTTTGTAGTTCCATAAGAAGAAGTAATCACAACCGGATTCAGTTCGTCTGTAGTTTCCTGAAGAAAAAAGGTAAAATCTTTTTTGTTTTCTGCTTTTTGAGATTGAGGTTCCATTCCAAGAAATCCAACTTCAAGAACAAGATTTGGGATATTGTTTCCTTTTAACTGATAAACAAATTTTCCATTGAAATCAGTTACAGCGCCCATTCCGGTTCCTTTTATGCGGATTGATGCACCCGGAAGCGGCAGTTTGTCTTTAGCATTGTAAACTGTTCCGGTAATAAATCTTTCTGTTTCCTGAACGTCAGAATTAGAAGAATCAGGAGTAGAGCTGGTTAATAAAACCTGCTTTTTCTGAATATAAAATGAAATGTTTTTATCTTTTAAAAGCTGTTTTAAAGCCGTTTCGAGTGTAGCATTATTTACATCTAAATCGCCCAGCTGTTCGGCATCGATTTTACGGGCATTATAAATTATCCTAAAATCAGTTTGTTCCTCAATAGATTTGATAATTAGGCTTATAGGTTTGTTTTTTACATGTAATGTTATGAGTTTATTCTGAGAAAATCCTTTAAATCCAGATATGAGAATAGCTAAGAAAAACAGAATTTTTCTTAAAACGGGTTGTATCGCAAATGTCATGTTTATTTATTTATCGAGGATTGGTGATCGTAATTGTTTTATGTTCAATTGAATAGTTAAAAGGAGTGTCGCGTTTTAGCAGGTCTAAAATGTTTTCGACACTAGATTCGCTTATATTTATGGTACCAGTAAAATTCTGTCTGGCCAAATCAGAATTTTGATTGATAATTTCAACGTCGTAGGTACGCTGAATAATTTTAGCGATTGTAGAAAATGGGGTGTCTTTAAATGCCAATTCTCCTTTTGTCCAGGCTGAGTAAAGGGAAACATCAACATTTTTGAGGGTAATTTTTTTAGCATTATTCTGCCAGGTTGCCATTTGGTTTGGTTCGAGCAAAATAACATTCGAAGGATTGGCAGTTTCAGACATTTGAATGCTTCCTTCTATCAAAGTACTGTTAACAGTAGGATTTTCAGGATAAGCGCTCACATTAAACTTTGTCCCAAGAACCTTAATATCAACCTGATTAGCGTTTACAATAAACGGATGCTCTTTATCTTTGGCCACTTCAAAAAAAGCTTCTCCGGTTAAATAGACATTTCGGTTTCCGTTACTGCTAAATTGTTCCGGATAACGTAAAGAACTTCCGGCGTTTAAACTCACAATAGTACCATCAGAAAGTCTAAGTTTGAAACGTTTTCCATACGGAATAGTAAGCGTATTGTAAACTACTTTATCAGCTGCAGTTTTACCAAAATAAATGATTTCATCAGGAAATTTTTTGGCCACTAAATCTCCTTTGTCATTTACCAAAGTGGTTTGATTTTTTCCAGAAAAATATTCTATACGGCCGTCGCCCATTTCCAGAACAATTTCTTTTGATGTTTTAGAGGTATCGGTAAATAATAAAATAGTTTTTCCTAACCCAATCAAAACTAAGAACACTGCAGCATAACTTAAGTACTGCTTCAGTCTGTTTTTTGGTTTCATTTGGATTAATGGAACAGAATCACTAGAAATATCTTCAGATAAGCCGGAAAGAACCCACGCTTTCTTTGCCGTTACAAATTGTTTTTTATTATCTGCCGATGCTTCAATCCATTCAAAAAGTGCCTGAACTTCTTGTTCTGAAGCTTCGTTAGATAGATATTTTTGTATTATTTCCGATGTCATATTTGAGTATTAAAACGTCTCACTATAGTTAGTACACTTCAGAAATAAAAAACCCTACCCTTTATTCTTAATTGTTATAAATAAGGATAAAGATTAGGAACAAATAATCCGATAATTTAGTCTTTAAAATCTTCAAAGCCTTTGTCATATGGGCTTCTACGGCTTTTAAAGTAACTCCCATTTCTTCGGCGATTTCTGCATTTTTTTTATTCTCGAAGCGTTTTTTTATAAAAACTTCCCTGGTTTTGGGCGGCAAATCGTTGATAGATTCCTGAATAATGCGTTCTAATTCGGTTAATTCCAACGTATCAAATTGAAGCGAATTTAAAACCTCAATATCCAGTTCTCTTTCTTTGTGGTTAAGTAAGTCGTTTTTAAATTTATCCTTCACCTTATTATGGCGGATTAAATTCAAACATTTAGATTTGGCATAAGTAAACAAAAAGGCCTGAATCCCGTTTATAGATTCTACACTTTCCTTATTCTGCCATAGGTGTAGTAAAGCTTCCTGAGCCAGATTCTCGGCTTCTTCCTGGTCATAAATAAACTGAATACTGAAAGACTGAATTCTTCTAAAATATTTATCATAGAAAAACTTGAAAGCAGTTTCGTCTCCTTCCTTAAAGGATTTGAAGAGATCTAATTCGAAACTGGTATTGTTGTTCATTAATAAAAATTTACTTTGAAAAAGCAATATTAAGTAAATTTTAAAAAGTACTTCAATTTGCCCGGAAAGCGGCAAATATAAAAGTTTATTTATATTAATTCTAAATAAAATTCAAATAAACTACTTTCCTGAAAAAATTATTCAGAATAGGTTTAGTATTGCAGTTTTTGTAATCGCAAAGCACGAAAGGTTTTAGTATTTACTTACGTAATATAAACGCCAAGTTCGCAAAACTTTACCTAAAAACTTTGCGAACTTGGTGTTCCCGATGACTATCGGGATTGCGTTCTTTACGTTTAAATAATTTTGCGAATTAATTGAGTATTAAATCTATATTTTGTGATAACCTCTCGGCTAATTCAGGTGTAGTGTTGTTGTTTAAAACCCATGGAACCAGTTTTCCCTTGTTTATGATTTCATCTTTAGAATAAACTAAACTGAAATATTCCTGTAATTCGTTGTAATCAACTGGTATTGGAAGATTTTTTTTATTCTCAGGGATTTCTTCAAAATAATATCTGGACTCCAGTAATGAAGGATATTTTTCTAATAAAAAATTATTCAAAGTATAAGAAGGACCGGCTTTATACAAATCCTCTTTTAGAATTCCTGTGATTTTTGTATTCCCTATATTTTGTTTTAAATCTTTATAAGCTTCTTTGGTTGTCGAAAAATCAGATTGCAGCAACTTATTTTTTTGCGATAACTGTCTAACAACCGAAAGTTTCACATAATCGCCGTTTATTTCAATTACCTTAAAAATAAAGTATTTGTGTTCCATGCTTTGACTCCCGTTAGAGCCGCTTTGTTTACTAAAGATAATACTTCCTAATTGCAGTTTATGCTCAGGGCTGTTAATTGCTTTTTTCCATTGATAAGAATCATAAACTAATTTTTTGAAAGCATATAAAATGAATACAAAGACAACACCCGCTATAAATATTTTTTTCATTAAATGGAAATTTCATTAAAAGTACTACTTTTTAACCGCAAGGAAAGTTTTTTCACTTAGTATCCTTATAAAAAACGCAAAGCACGCAAAGCTTTGTCTAAAAACTTTGCGAACTTTGCGTTATTCTTTGCGAACTTTGCGGTTGAGAAAAATCCAGTTAAAAAAATACTTTGCGATTAAAATTTCGCCATCCAAAACCAATCAGCAATAAATTGAAAAGTAATAGAGGCAGAAATGCTTTCATAAAAATGGTTTCAGAATTATCAGTAAAAGTTTCTACTTTAAAATCTTCCCATTTTTGTTCGTTGACCGGAGCATTATCAAATATCTTCGGATAAAAATGCAGGCGTAGTTTTTCATGAAATTTTGTTGTTTCCTGTAAAAACGAAAGCTGGTTTCGCAAATCAGATTTTGCAATTTCATTTAACTGAATTTGCGTGTGAAGCGTTGGAATAAACTGCGCAATCAGTTCACTGGCACGGTTACGCTGCTGTAGTTTCGTTTCTAATTCTTTTGACTGCACTGCTGATTCGTCGTCGCCCATTTGCTGCATGGCATAATACCAAAGCCAGCTGAATTCTTTATCAGGCAGAGGATAATTTTTAAACTGAGGATAATGCTTGTAGAATTTATCCAGCGTTTCTTGTTTATCCATATCCCATTTTTCATGATAGGCATTTCTCTGCGTAAGCGTTAATTCTAAAGCTTCGGGAACTTTATATTTATTTATGATATATGTATTAATTCCCGCCGGAAGAATGATAATTAGAAACAGCCAGATTGTCAATAAAATAACGGCATTGAAGTTGGAGTTTTTTTGAAGAGAAACAATAAAAAAACAAACCGCAAACCAAAATAAAATATACAAAACCGAAAGTCCGTAAAACACCAGAAATGCTTTATCAATTGGAATCTGCAAAAACAAAACTGCGGCTAAAAGAATCAAAGTTAAAAGTGCCATTAAACTTAAAATTCTGATATAGAATAATTTTAAGATATACAAAAACGTATTCGGACTTTGTGTTGCTACAATTTTCCAGGTTCCAGATTCTTTTTCTTCTGAAATAATATTATACGAAAAAGCAATAATCAAAAGCGGGAATAAATACAAAAGCACAAAACTAAAATCGATATTTCCAGACAAAAGATTGCTTGGATTGTTGAGTTCTGAATCGTATTTCTGACCTTCAAGACCGCGAATCGTAACATTTTGAATCGACGGATTTACATCGCGCTGCCCAATTGCCAAACTGTTAATGGGTAAAGTATTATTAACCAATGAAAATTTAATGTAGTAGAGGAGAAGCCCAATTTCGTCTTTATGAAAAGCAGCATTTCTCGCAATATGTTCTTTTTGATAAACAGCAGCTTCTGTAATACTGTTTTGCTGTTTTTCCTGAAACTGACGACCAATTAAAAGACTTATAAAACCAATGATTAATAAAAAAAGTAAGCCAATTTTGGTACCTTTTGAACGTATGAAATTTTTAAATAAGAGTACTAACATATTAAATGGCTTTTAGATTTTTAGCAGCAATTCTGATTAAAATAAACAACAGAATTACCCATAAAAGAATAGAAATAACAGAAACGATTTCGGTTTTTAAAACCTCCCAAACGCCTTTTGGTTCATAATGAAATTCCTCAAGATCGGCCCAGTGTTCTCTGCCAATTGTGAGCGGTTTATCATTTGGTCCGGGTTTTTTATTGCTGATGTATTTCACCTGCAAAGCATTCATTTTCTGTGCCATTCCATAACGGTATTTCTCGGCTTGTTTCTGGAAATCGATGTACGAATCATAATCAGTATTTGATAATCCCATCGATAAATTTTTCATCGCGATGTACGGATTAAAGAAAGAAACGGCCTTAGAAAAACTGTTTTGTCTGGTATAAATTTTCAAAAGTTCTTCTAAATGACTGTTATAAATATTCGAGCTGATCTTTTCGCCTTCGGTCATGATAAAACCGGAATAATTGAAAGGAAGTTTCTGCACCGAATCGACTTTATAAGCCCGAAGTAAAGAGTCTTTTATGGCTTTATAATGCACATCATTTGGGTTATGACTGTCGCCTTGTTTCAGGATATCTTTTTCGATATCGCTGTTAAACTGAATTTTAGAAGGTGCTTCATACAAATAAGCTCCAATGGCCTGTGTTGTTCTTGGCAGAATGATGGTAAAAATCAGCCAGATTCCAATTAACGAAACCAATGCTTTTTTTGAGGTTTTGCTTGACGCCGAAATCAAAACTGCTCCGACGCAAAAGAACATCAGATAAATAAAATGAAACCCAATAAATAAAAGCATTTTTATTGTTTCATCGGCCGAAATTGAAAAGTTTTGAAGCGTTAGCCAGATTAAAACCAAAATGATAATGGTGGGAATAAAAAGCAGCATAACAACGCTGGCAACTCCCAGGACTTTACCAAACAAAAGCTGTTTCCAGCTGATTCCCTGACTCAAAAGGATTTTTAAAGTTCCGTTTTCTCTTTCGTATGCCACAGAATTGAAACCGACAAAAAAGATTAATAAAGGCAGTAAGACCTGTAAAACCATAGCAATGCTGATTTCACCGAAACGAAGCATGCTGTTTGAAAATCCGGCTTCAGAGAAGTTGGCAGTATTTTGCTTGTGTGCTTCAAGAAAAATGGCATTTCCAAAAAACGGTTCCATTCCAAATTCAAAAACGCTCAGGGAAGTACTTTTTCTAAAAGCAAAATTCCCGTAATGTGCCATTCTATGCGGATTTTTATCGGGGTTTTTCAACCAGTCTTCGCGGGATTCATGCTGATATTTTTCGCTGGTTTCGTTTTGGCTTTTGTAATTGTCCCAGCCCGAAAACGCAGCGAATAAAAGCAAGGCGCCAATAAAAAATGTAATAATATAAATTGCCTGATTTTTAAAAACAGAATTTTTAAAATGTCTGGCTATAAGGAGTTCTGTATGTAATAATTTCATATAAATTAAAATTTATAAGTTACTGTAAGCGTAACGTTTCGCGGACTTCCCGGAAATAAACGCAGATAATTCTGAGCGCCAAGCCAATACGTTTTGTTTAATAAATTGCCCGCATTTACAGCAATCTGCACATTGCTTTTATTTGGTTTGTAAAACAAAGCAGCATCAAAAATGGTAAAATCTGGAAGTGTAAAATCTCTTGTAAACCAAGGCACTTTACTGCTTTGATACTGCATTCCAATTCCAATTCCAAAATCTTGTAAATCAGAATCGGATGCAAAATTGTAACGCGTCCATAAATTGGCACTGTTTTTTGGCGTGTTTTGCTTTCTGGCACCAATTAGGGCGGGATTATTATCTTTTGTAATTTCGGCATCAATATAACTGTACGATGCATTAATCTGCCAGTCTGGCGTGATATAACCTGCTATATCACACTCAAAACCACGGCTTCGTTCAGCGCCTCTCGTTACCAGTAAATCAGGATTTACAGGATCATTGGCATTCATTAAAATATTGCGCTGTCTGATTTCGTAAATTGCCGCATTAAAACTCATCGAGTTGTTTAAAAAAGTAGTTTTGATTCCCACTTCTTTTAAATCACTTTCCAGCGGGTCAAATAAACTCCCGCCCGGTAAACTTGCTGTTTGAGGCATTAAAGTAACGGTATTCGATTGAGGCTGATAACCTTCTAGATACGTTGTGTACACATTTATGGCACTGTTTACGGCATACGTAATTCCAATTCTTGGCAGTAAAGCCGATTTTTTGACTTTCAGTTCGTTACTGGTTTCATAGTTCGTAATATCTTCAAACCATTCGTTTCGAAGTCCCAATAAAAAAGTAAACTTTTCCCATTGAATCTGATCCTGAATATAAATGGCATTTGTAGTAGTTAATGCCGATGGAAGCGCTGTTCTCACATTCAGCGTATAATCTTCAGGACTGGTCAGTCTGTAACTTGGATTATTCAAATTAAAATAATCAACATTTGGTTTTGGCATTACAACGCCGTCAACTGTCACGGTTTGATAATTTGAGGCATTCGCCAAAACAAAACTGCTCGCAACCGTTCCGTCTTTCAACAGATAACCTCGCGCCGCGTTTTGTCCGCCGCCTTTATTTTTGTTCCAGCTGCTTAAATCATAACCTGTCAGTAATTTATGATGGAGTTTTCCGGTTTTTAAATCGAAGTTTAAATATGCACTCAAATTGTCGATATCCCAGTTTTGCTGACGCTGTACAAACTGCATCATAGCCAGACTCGTAACCGGCTGATTGTTCATGTCAACCGCAAAAGCATTTGTAGTTCGGTGTTCCTGAAGATCTTCTGTCCAGGTTTGTTTCATATACGACGCATTAAAACCAATTTTAGAATTGAATTTATGCGCAAAATTGGTCATCAGGATCATTTCCTTCGATTTAAAAAAATCACTTGGAGCGCCCAGATTTAAACTTATTGGTGTTTTATTTAAACTTGTTTTTCCGGCGACAGCACCAAAAATAGGCTGTCCGCGATCCAGAATTCCCGTCATATCACTTAAAATTAACTCGGTGTTAATGGCCGTTTTTTCATTTGGGATATAACTGAAAGAAGGCGAGATCAAAAACGACTTATTATTAACTAAATCACGAAATGATTTTGCCTGCAGATAGGCACCGTTTACACGATATAAAAGTGTTTTTGATTCGTTTAAAGGCCCAGTAAAATCAAGCGTTCCGCGCAAAGTGCTGAAACTGCCCACGCTCATGCTGATTTCTTTTCGGTCTATTGCCAAAGGTTTTTTGGTCACCATATTGATACTTCCGCCCGGATCAACAGAAGAAAATGTGGCACTCGATGGACCTTTTATCACTTCAACACGTTCAATATTACTCGTTAAAGGCTGTAAAAAATAATACTGGCGTGTTCGCATTCCGTTAATTATCTGGCCTTCTTCATTCTGGCTGATACCGCGAATTGTATATTGATTATAATAACTAGCCGGAATTACACCACTCGACATTTTTACCGCATCGGCCAGATAAAAAGCACCTTTATCAGCGATTAATTCTTTGGTAATAGTCGAAATTGACTGCGGAATATCTTTGTTTAAAGCAGCAATTTTAGTTGCAGCAAACGAATAATCGCTGTTGTATTTCTTGGTTGAACGACCTACAATTTCAACAGTCTGCAATTCATTTCGTTTCGTTTCCATTTCCAGAGAATCTTTTGCAATACTGTCTTTAACTTTGTTATTTTGAGCCTGGATGAAATGTGTACCGCTTATTAAAAGTAAAAAAGAGAATATATTTTTCATCTTAAACAGTTTGTAAATACAAATCTTCAAGTTCGTTAGCCGATATTTTATCAGCCTCAATAACGGTAACTAAATTTCCCTGTTTCATAATTCCGATGTGCGAAGCAACTTCTCTCGCTCTGAAAATATCGTGTGTTGCCATTAAAATAGCCGTTCCATCTGCCGAAAGTTCTTTTAAAATCTGCGAGAATTCGTTAGATGCTTTTGGGTCTAAACCGCTTGTAGGTTCGTCCAGTAAAAGCACTTTTGCTTTTTTAGCAATGGCAATTGCAATTCCCACTTTTTGACGCATTCCTTTAGAATAACCTCCTAAATTTTGATCGTGAGCACCTGCCTGAAGCCCCGCTTTAGTTAAAAAATAAGTCAATTCTCCTGTAGAATATTTAAATCCTGCCAACGACGAAAAGAATTTAAGATTTTCTAAACCTGTAAGATTTGGGTATAACATTACCGTTTCAGGAATATAAGCGACGTATTTTTTGGTTTCCTGATTATTCTCTGTAACTGAAATGTTATTGATTTCTAACTCTCCCGATGTAGGTTCTATAAAACCTAAAAACAAATTAATGGTAGTCGTTTTTCCGGCACCGTTCTGCCCTAAAAGAGCGAAGATTTCACCTTCTTTTATTGTTAAGTTTAAGGCATTCAAAGCCGTATGATCGCCATATTTCTTGGTCAGATTTGTTGCTGTAAGCATAAGTTTATTTGTTGAGAAAAATTAATTTTAAAAAATAGATATAGAAATTTTCAGACTTTTAATAATTTTTAAAAGCTTGAATATTAGTTTTTTTGAAGGTTACTGCAATTTAAAAAAGGAGATTTGGCTGATTTAGACTAAAAAAATCAAATCAGTTAAACTATAAAATAGATTTTCCTTTACCTAATTTGAGCAAATAAGGCAAAAGCTATTTTAATTTATAAAAATAAACTGCGGTAATTAAATGAATGCAGGAGGTGCACGCAGTGCAAAGAGACTGCCTTTGAAAAAAGCTGAAATTCCCTCAAAATAAAAGAATTTATAAGAAGCAGCTTCTACTAATGTTTTGTGAAATGAAAAGCTCTGGAATGAGTTTGGAACAAACGTACTAAAAGCAAAATGACAAATATGACAGTTTGCATCAACCGAATGGCTGTGTGTTAATTCCTTTTGTCCTGCGGTGTATTTATGATCACAATGCTGTTCTGAAGAAAGCCTTAAGATATGTTCATAAGAGTGAACTGTCTGAAACAGCATGGCGAACAATACTGCAAAAGACATCAAAAAATTCACTGCTATAACCTTTTTCTTCATTCTGTGGCATTTCTGTTTCGATATTTAAATGTTTAGTTATCAAATAAATAATCGCAACAGTGTTGCAAATATAGATATCTTATTTAAAAATGCAGCTAAATTGATCTTATTTTTAGAAGATCAGGAGTATTTGCAAAATGATTCTTACTTCTTATAAATTGCTGTATAGCAATTGAAGTGTATGAAAGTCAGATGATCCGTCGAAATATTTATGCAAAACTTCCTGAAAAACCGGTTCTGTATTTTGAATACTGGCAAACAAAGTCATGCACGACTGTAGTTTTGCTACATCCGGAGTTCCAAATATATCAGTTACAGTCTCATCTTCTTTCTTAATTAATTCTGCCGTGATTTCAACAAGATGTTTTCCTAAAATAGGATGTTCTAAGAAAGCAATAGCTTCATCAGCACTTTTAATTTCGTAAAATTTAGAAGTATCGCTGGAACCCATTCCTTTTATTTGAGGAAAAATAAACCACATCCACGGAGATTCCTTTTTACCTTTTTTTATTTCATCAAGAGCCGTTAAATACAGCTTGTTTTGAGCATCTAAAAATCGTACTAATTCTTTCGTATTGTAAGCCATTCTTTACTGATATTGATTCGGGGGTATCAGGCCATAAAACTACTGAAAATAAGTTTAGTTGTATATTACTAAATCTTTTTTTTACTGCTATTTTTTTTAAATATTACGAAGGAGTTTTGGTGTAGAAATTTGGCTGCAAAATCCTTTTTGATGAGAATTTTAAATAATTATGTAAGAAATTCTAATTAGCAAAATAATTCTTGTTAACTGCTTCTTGAATTGTTATAAAAGTCAATTTTAGTTAGTAAAACTGTTACAATTTTCCTATTTTTATCAAACTAGGATATTTTAGGGGCTTTTTTTTCGAGCAGTTTCCTGATTGTTCTGCCTTCTAAAAGTATCAATTTCTGCTAACGAGTTTCATACTCAATTTAAAAAATATTATATGAAAATAGGATTAATCGGATTTGGAAAGACTGGAAAATCAGTAGCGTCAATATTACTGGAAAACAAAAAATTCTCACTGGAGTGGGTTTTAAGACAAAGTAAAGTTTTAGAGCACAGATCAGTTCCGGAATTTTTTGGAGTCGAGTCAGAAGAACCCGGATTAATTTATTCAAGTGCCACTACAAGTATAGAGGAATTACTGGAAAAACATCCGGTTGATGTTATTATTGATTTTTCATCAAATGAAGGAATTTACACTTATGGCGAATCGGCGGCATTAAACAACGTTAAAATTATTTCTGCAATTTCACATTATGAAGAAAATGAATTAAAACTACTCGAAAAATTATCGAATAAAACAACCGTTTTCTGGTCGCCAAATATCACATTAGGAGTCAATTATTTATTGTTTGCGGCCAAGTTTTTAAAGAAAATTGCCCCTTGGGTTGATATTGAAGTAAATGAAGAACATTTTAAGAAAAAGCAAGGCACATCGGGGACCGCTTTAAAAATAGCCGAAGCGCTTGATGTTGAAAAAGAAAACATCAATTCGGTAAGAGCGGGAGGAATAGTTGGAAAACATGAAGTTATCTTCGGATTTCCGTACCAAACGGTTCGTTTAATTCATGAATCGATTTCAAGAGAAGCCTTTGGAAACGGAGTCGTTTTTGTAGCTGAGAATTTAAAAGACAAGAAAAAAGGACTTTACAATTTTGAAGATATTTTGACGCCTTATTTTGCGATTTAAGTTTTTAAATGAACTGTTTTTGTTCATCTAAACGAAATAAAAATATATTTTTATCTCGCAAAGACGCAGAGCCGCAAAGATCTTCTTTTTTAAGTTTTAAAACTTTGCGGCTCTGCGTCTTTGCGAGAAATCTCTACTTGTTGACTTGACTTCATAATTACTTTCTAAAAGTCAAAGCTTTCATGTATTCTAAATTCATTTTAGCAATTGAAAGCACCGAAATTCCCTGCGGGCATTCGATTTCGCAGGCTCTGGTATCAGAACAATTCCCAAAACCTTCTGCATCCATTTGTTTTACCATGGTAATGGCTCTTTTTGAAGCTTCTACTTTTCCCTGAGGAAGCAAAGCCAAATGCGTTATTTTAGCCCCGACAAATAGAGCAGCGCTTGCATTTTTGCAAGAAGCCACACACGCACCGCATCCAATACATGCGGCGGCATCAAAAGAAGCTTCGGCAGTTTCAAAAGATATTGGAATACTGTTGGCTTCTGGCGCCTGCCCGGTTGAAGCGCCAATAAAACCGCCGGAACGGATAATGGCATCGAAAGCACTTCGGTCGATTTTTAAATCTCGTAAAACCGGAAATGCTTTTGCTCTAAAAGGTTCAATATAAATCGTTTCGCCGTCTTTAAAACTTCGCATATGAAGCTGGCAGGTTGTAGTATTTTTTAAAGGTCCGTGCGCTCTTCCGTTAATCATAACGCCGCATTGTCCGCAGATTCCTTCACGACAGTCATGATCGAATTCAATTACACGTTCTTTTTTCTGAATTAAAGATTCGTTTAAAAGATCCAGCATTTCGAGAAAAGACATGTGTTCTGAAACACCGTCTAATTCATAATCTACCATTTCTCCTTTAGAAGAAGTATCAAACTGACGCCATATTTTTAGAAAGAGTTTCATAGCTAATTATTAATTATAAATTGTTAATTATGAATTACTGGTGAGTTTTAAATTGAACTTGTGGATTGTTAATTAATAATTTACAATTCACAATTCAGAATTCACCATTTATTTATAGCTTCTAACAGTAAGTTCAACAGCTTCAAACACAAGAGGTTCTTTATGTAATTTTTGAGGCTTATCTTTTCCCTGCCATTCCCAGGCCGAAACGTAGCAGAATTCAGCGTCGTTTCGAACCGCTTCACCATCGGCAGTCTGGTATTCTTCTCTAAAATGCGCACCGCAGGATTCTTCTCTCTGCAGGGCATCGTAGCACATTAATTCGGCTAATTCGAGATAATCGGCAATTCGTCCTGCTTTTTCTAATTCGCTGTTTAAAGTATCATCTCCGGTAATTAAAAGCTCATTTTCAAAAGAAGTTTTTAAGATTTTAATTCCTTCAATTGCTTCTTCGAGGCTTTTTCGGCTTCTGGATAAACCGCATTTTTCATACAAAAGCCTGCCAATGGTTTTATGAAAATAATCAGCACTAAGAGTTCCTTTACTGTTTAAAAAATTATCCAATTGTTTTCTGACAGCGCTTTCTGCTTCATCAAAAGCAGGATGCGTAATAGCAGCTTTAGGAGCATTTAATTCTCCGGCTAAATAATTTGGAATGGTATAAGGAGCAATAAAATAACCGTCTACACAGGCTTGAAGTAATGAATTGGCACCAAGCCGATTCGCGCCATGATCTGAAAAATTAGCTTCTCCAAGAGCAAATAATCCCGGAATTGTGGTCATTAGTTCATAATCGACCCAAAGTCCGCCCATAGTAAAATGAGCCGAAGGAGAAATAAGCATAGGTTCTTTGTAAGCGTTGATTCCGGTAATCTTTTCATACATTGCAAAAAGATTACTGTATTTGGCTTCGATTTTATCTTTTCCCTGCGCTTTTATAGCATCGGAGAAATCCAGATAAATAGCATTTTTCATTGGGCCTACGCCATGTCCGGCATCGATTCTTTCTTTTGCGGCACGCGATGAAATATCTCTGGGAGCAAGATTTCCAAAAGAAGGATAACGTCGTTCCAGATAATAATCCCGTTCTTCTTCGGGAATTGAATTTGGGAGTCGGTCATCTGCAGCTGTTTTGGGAACCCAGATACGTCCGTCATTACGAAGCGATTCTGACATCAAAGTAAGTTTCGATTGATTGGTTCCATGCTGGGGCAGTGAAGTAGGGTGGAACTGAATCCAGCTTACACCAGCCATATAAGCACCTTTTTTGTGAGCTCTCCAAATGGCAGAACTATTACAGCCCATTGCTAATGTAGAGAGATAATATACTTTTCCGTAGCCTCCGGATGCCAAAACTACAGCATCTGCAGCATGGCGTTCGAGTTCTCCGGTTTCAAGATTTCGCGCAATAATTCCTTTTGCTTTTCCGTCAATTACGACTAAATCGAGCATTTCATGACGGGTATGTAAGCTTACTTTTTCTAATGAAACCTGTCTCATTAAAGCCTGATAAGCACCTAATAAAAGCTGTTGTCCGGTCTGTCCGCGTGCATAAAAAGTTCTGGAAACCTGAACACCGCCAAACGAACGATTGTTTAAATATCCGGCATATTCTCTGGCAAAGGGAACGCCTTGTGCCACAGCATGATCTATTAAGGCAGCAGAACATTCGGCTAAGCGGTACACATTAGCTTCGCGGGATCTGAAATCGCCGCCTTTTATGGTATCATAAAACATTCTGAAAACACTGTCACCGTCGTTTTTGTAATTTTTGGCAGCATTAACACCGCCTTGAGCGGCAACAGAATGGGATCTTCTGGCTGAATCCTGAAAACAGAATGATTTTATATTGTAACCCTGTTCGGCCAAAGAGGCAGCGCAGGAAGCTCCCGCAAGTCCGGTGCCAACAACGATTATGTTTAATTTTTTTCGGTTGGCCGGATTTACGAGTTTAGCTTTTGCTTTATAAGTATTCCATTTTTCGGCAAGCGGGCCTTCGGGTATTTTTGACTCCATCATTTTTTAGCGGTTTAAAATGAATTCATGCAAAATTTTAAAAGTAACAGTACTTTAGAACCCTAAATTTAATATAAAAATCTTATAAAATGAAATTATTGTTTGCTGATTATTATTGCTTTAGCTGATGCATTTGTTTTTAAGAAATAAATTCCGGATGCCTGTTCAGAAATTGAGATTTCGTTTCCTCTGCCTTCTTTAATTTTACTTCCGGAAACAGAAAACACGGTCCACTCTAATTCTTTTGACAAATGAAATAATCCTTTTGACGGATTTGGATAAACAATAATCCTGTTTGATTCTTCATTTGGATTTTCGACACCCAAATTACAATTATGCACCTCAAAAGGAGAATTGTTTTTAGTATTGCTTCCAATAGAATTGCTGACTGTTAATGAAACAGTTTTAGTTCCTTCGGTGCCGTAAATCACTGTATGCGGTCCAATTCCGGCTGCGGTTGCGGGTTGAGCACCTTCACCAAAATTCCAAAGATAATTGTCTACCGTTCCTACTGAAACTGATGTAAAAGTTACAGGCGTATTTATACAGCCCATTTGAGGCGTTACTTCATAATCAGCGATAGGAGTGGTTGTACTTCCTGATAATACAAACTCCATTTTATTTACATTCGTGTCGTTTTCATCAAAATATAAAGTAATAACGTGATTGCCCTGCGTTAATGGAATATTTGGAATTGCAACAGTCTGCCAGTTCTGGAAACCTCCTGTGTTTGGAATATTCACGACTCCGGTAACATTTACACCATCGACTTCAAGATGTAATTTTCGGGTATTATATGGAGTGGCAACTCTTAGGTTTATAGTATAATTTCCGGTTGTATTTACTTTTGCAGTATATTTCAGCCATTCATCTTTTGCAACATAGGCAAGATTAAAACCGCCTTCGTTGCAGACTTCAGTTCCTACGCCGTCGCCTGGTCTGTAAGCCGTATCTCCGCCGCCGTTTTTATCCAGAAAGGCACCTGGGCCCACATCATAATTTTCAGCTTCAATAATACCCGGAATTTGGGCAATTAATCCTTGATAAGGTGCATTTTGAAGGACTGTTTCAGTATAAAATGCTGTGTATGTTATTGTTCCTGTGGCAGGAGCTTTAAATGTTTGATTGGCATTTCCTCCCTGGCTCCAATGGTCAAAATCATAGCGGATATTCCCAATATATTGAGGTGTAGGTGCATTTAAAGTTTGTAAAGCAGCATTTGCCACAACTTGTTTTGTTGAAGGTGAGGTAACTGGTTTTTGGTTGAATTCTAAATTAAGCGGAACTGGCGAACTTGCCGCTGTAACATTAACTAAATTGGGTTTAATGTCTACAAAAGCAGTTCCTGTTAAACCATTACTATCAGTTACTTTTACGGTAAATCGATACCAGACATTTGGTGTTTTTTCTCCTTGATTTGAAGCGGTAAAATTTCCTGATTTTACGCCTTGCGGACTCGCGCCCGGATGTGAGTGTCCGGCTCCGGGAATGTCTTCGTGAAAAAGATCAATATTCCATGAAAATGCACTTGCTGGTAAAGTTCCGTCTTCAACATCTGATGCCGTGGCTTCAAAAGCAACAACATCATCGGCATTCCATTTTAATGCTGGTAAAGGAGAAATAATAGATACAGTTGGCGCATTACTAAATGGCGTAACAGTTAAAACGGCAGGATTACTGGTTATATTTCCGGCAGTATTGGTAACTATAACTCTGTAATTTCCGGCATTTGCATTTGTAACACTCGGAATTGTATAGGTTGCTGCAGTTGCTCCGTTTATATTAGCATTGTTAAACTGCCATTGATAAGTTAATCCTGTACCGCTAGCCGAAACTGAAAAAGTTACAGGATTGGTTTCCATTATAGATTGAGAAACAGGATGATTAACAATTGTAGGAGCCGCTGTTTCAATATAATCAAGTTTAATTAACGAGCCGTTATTTCCGTAAGCACAGTAATAAATATAGCCATCGTTACCTAACATCATTCCGAGTGCCTGCTGCTGCGGTGCGGTAAAGAATACTGTAGAAACCGGATCGGCAATATTAGGATCAAATGATCGTATTTCTGTTCGAACATAATCCTTAATTATAAATTTCCCCTGAAGATTAGGATAACGAGAGATTGCCGGATTATAAAGTACGCCGTTTGTTAAAGCATTTCCAATACTTCCTGTTGCGTAGGTAAAAATTGGATTGGTAAAAAGATTGATTTCAGTTTGTTTTCCATCGCCTCCCTGCGGATGTCCCCATGCATAATTGCGAATAGAAGGATTGCTTATTTCGTTTACTTCTTCCCATGAAGTTCCAACATCTAAAACAAACAATTTATTGGCTGTTTCATTAGCAACCAATCGCCATGGATTTCTAAAACCATAAACCCAGATGCTTTGTCTTTGTACAGAACCGCTTCCGTAAAATGGATTTCCCGGCGCCGGCTGTCCGTCTTCAGTCAAACGAAGGATTTTTCCTTTGTAGGTATCTAAATCCTGCGAATTTGAAGCCTGCTGACTGTCTCCAACGGTTACATAAAGATAGCCGTTGAAAAATTTTAAATCGCCACCATTGTGAAATCCGCCGCCAATAGGCTCTAAAAGTAAAATTTCCTGTCTGCTGACAACCTGATTATTAGTATCGATTTTGATTCTTTCAATTCTATGTCTTACCACACCATCGTTAATGGCATAGAAAACATAAATATAGCCGTTTGTGGCAAAGTTGGGGTGAAGTGTGAGCCCAAGTAAACCTTGTTCAGCATCTGTTAATGTAGTTACTGTAAAAACTGTCGATACCGTATTGTTTTGAAAAACTTTGACAATTCCGGCTCTTTCTGCAATAAAAATTCTTCCGTCTGGAGCTTGTTCCAATGCAAGTCCTTCTTTTATGACAGCAGTGGGAGCAAGGTTTTGGGTTATGTATTGAGAATAAGATTGAGTTGAAATTAATAAAGCAGAAATCAGTAGGAAATAACTAAAAAAGTGCTTCTTAATGTTAAAATGTAAACTTTTTTTCATAATTATTCAGAAATTTTAGTGATTTGGGTAATCAAATTTAGTCTATTTCTGTATAATTATTTGTTTTACTAAAATTTCTTTACGATATCGATTGAGGACTTCAAAAGGTGCAGATTTACTACGAAACAGAGGCACAAAGTTTTTTGATGCAGATTAATTTCTTCTGTAATTCAAGGGTTTACTTACCAATAATTTCTTTTCGATGCAAAGTTCCCCATTCGTTTAATGCACTTATAACATTATACAAAGTATGACTGTGTTCTGTTCTGGCGTACTCAACAGTTGGCGGAAAGGTATCATAAACTGTTCTGGTAACCAGTTTATTTATTTCCAGATCTTTAAGTTCTTTAGAAAGCATTTTATCTGTAATTCCGTTTATGTCTTTCGAAATTTCCTTAAAACGTTTCGGTCTGTTTGATAAGGCAATTAAAATTGGGAGTTTCCATCTGCCGCTTAAAACTTCCAGAGCATCTCTTACGGGTAATAATGCAGCAAGACATTCCTCTGGCTGACAGTCCATTTCTTTTGTTAGTTCACCTTTTGTTTTCATACTAATTATGTTACTATCCTCAATGAAAGCGCTATCCTTGAGGATAGTACTATAAAAGAGATAGCAAATGTAGATAAGTTTGTATCGTAAAACAAATTATATAAATTATGAGCCAAAAAATTCTACGCATAATTACCAGTACCAATGGTGATACTTCATTTAGTAATCAGCTTTCGAATGCTGTTATTGAAAAATTAACTGCAGGAAATCCTGAAACTGAAGTAAAAACTCTTGACCTTACTAAAACACCTTTACCATATTTGACTAATTCGCATATAAGTGCTGTATATGCTCCTGAGGAAACTCATACTCCGGAACAGAAAGAAGCATTAAAATATTCAAATGAAGCAATAAAAACTTTATTAGAATCGGATGTAATTGTAATTGGTGTGCCTTTGTACAATTTTGGTATTCCGGCTGTTTTAAAAGGCTGGATTGATCAGATTGCGAGAGCAGGAAAAACTTTTAGTTACAGTGCCGAAGGACCAAAAGGATTGGTAACTGATAAAAAAGTGTATTTATCAATTGCGTCTGGTGCTATTTTTTCTGAAGGGCCTTACAAAAGCTACGATTTTTCAGAATCGTATCTTCGAGCGGTATTTGGTTTTTTAGGAATGACGGATGTTACTACTTTTCGTGTAGAAGGAACTGCAATTCCTGATTTTGCCGAAAATGCTTTACCAAAAGCCTTATCTTCTGTAGAAGAATTTGCTTTTTAAGATAAACTATAATTACGACGGTTGAACATTCTCGTATGTAGTAAACCCGGCAGGTTTTTAAAATCTGCCGGGTTTTTAATATCAAAAATAATTACTTTTCGATTATCATAGTAACACCTTGTCCGCCAGCAGCACAAATCGAAACAAATCCTCGGCCTGAACCTTTTTCGTTTAGTAATTTAGCCATTACGCCAATTATTCTGCCTCCAGTTGCTGCAAAAGGGTGTGCGGCTGCAAGACTGCTTCCTTTTACATTTAATTTTTCGCGGTCTATTGCACCAAGTGTTTTCTTTAAGCCTAACTCTGCACTTAATTCCGGGCTTTCCCAAATTTTTAAAGTTGCCAATACCTGTGCGGCAAAAGCTTCATGAATTTCATAATAATCAAAATCCTGTAAATTTAATTCAGCTTTTTCAAGCATTCGGCTTGCTGCAAATAAAGGCGCCAGCAAAAGATTCTGTTGATTTTTTACATATTCTATCGCTGCAGCTTCAGCAAAAGTAATATATGCCAAAATAGGAAGTCCGCGTTCTTTTGCCCATTCTTCACTCGCTAAAAGTACACAAGAAGCGCCATCGGTAAGGGGAGTAGAATTTCCGGCAGTTAAAGTTCCGTTTACTTTATCGAATGCCGGTTTTAGTTTTGCCAGTTTTTCGATCGAGCTGTCTTTTCTCAGATTATTATCTTTTTCCAGTCCGTTAAAGGGCGTAATCATATCATTAAAAAAGCCTTCATCATACGCTTTTGCCATATTCAAATGACTTTTAAGTGCAAAATTATCCTGATCTTCCCTTGAAATTTTATAATATTTTGCCGTAATCTCAGTATGTCCGCCCATTGAAAGTCCTGTTTGCTGCTCTTCATTTTTCGGAACTAAAGGCGAAAGGTCTTTCGGGCTTAATTTTAAAAATGCTTTGATTTTTCCGCCCAGCGATTTTGCCTGACGGGCTTCTAACAAAACTTTCCTTAGTTTTTCACTTACAGCCATTGGTATATCGCTGATAGAATCTACACCGCCGGCAATTCCAGATTCAATTTGCCCCAAAGCAATTTTATTAGCAATATAAACTGCACTTTCAATTCCGGTATCGCAGGCCTGTTGTAAATCGCAGGCAGGAGTGGCGGGATCTAGAGCGGTTTTCATTACACACTCTCTGATTAAATTATTATCGTAAGTATGTTTGATTACAGCACCTCCGGCAACTTCACCTAATAATTGGCCCTGCAGATTATACTTATCGACAAGTCCGTTTAGGGCGGCAGTCATCATTTCCTGATTTCCAACAGATGCATAAGCGGTATTTGCTCTTGCAAAAGGAATTCGGTTGTAACCTACAATAGCGACTTTTCTAACTGTTTTGCTGGTATTCATAAGATTTTGTTTTGACGGATTTGTTTTTGCAGGATTAAAGATAAGCAGACTTAATTAAAAATTAGCAATAAAATTCGGGTTTAGAATTATTTCACTAAAAAGCAGTTTTTAATTATATTTATTTAGAATGAATTAAAATAATTTGGAAAACAAAATATTTGAATCTACTTTTGCCCAACAAAACTTAAAATTTTACTAAAATGAGCATGTCTATTATTAAGAAAGTCTGCTTTTTTATAGTTCTTTTAACATCATTTAATATGATGAGCCAGGAATTAGGAAAAGTGAACGGAAAAGTTGCTTTAAGCGGAAATGAACCTTTAGAAGGTATTTCGGTAGTTCTTAAAGGAACCAAACATTCGTCTGTTACCAATGCAAACGGTCAATATGAAATCAGAAATGTAAAACCAGGTTCTTACACAATTAGTGTTCGTTCAGTAGGTATTCGTCCGCTTGAAGATGCAATTGTTGTTACAGCAAAACAAACTACAGTAAAAAACTTTTCACTTTCTGAAACTCAGGAAGATCTTGATGAAGTAGTAATTACAAAAAATAAGTACAAACAAGATAAGCCGTCGTTGTCATTGCGTCTTCAGACTCCTGTTCTTGAAATTCCTCAAAATATTCAAATTGTAAGTGCACAAACACTAAAAGACCAGCAGATTACAAGTATGAGTGACGGTGTTATTCGTAACGTAAGTGGTGCTGTACGTTTAGAACACTGGGGAGATTTGTATACCAATATTACGATGCGTGGTACTCAGATTCAGGCTTTCCGTAACGGATTTAATGTGGTGTCTTCTTTCTGGGGACCTTTAACAGAGGATATGAGTTTTGTAGATCATATCGAGTTTGTAAAAGGACCTGCAGGATTCATGCTTTCGAGCGGTGATCCAAGCGGACTTTATAATGTAGTAACTAAAAAGCCTACCGGAATTTCAAAAGGAGAGGTTACGGCAACTGTAGGAAGTTATGATTTTTACAGAGTGAGCCTTGATCTTGACGGAAAACTGGATAAAGCCGGAAAACTGCTTTACAGATTTAATGGTGCAGCTCAAAAGAAAAGATCTCACCGCCCGTTTGAACACAATGACCGTTATGTAATTGCTCCTGTAATTTCATATCAAATTGATGATAAAACAAAAATTACTGCTGAATATAATTTTCAATATGCTAACATGACTGAGGTTGGTTCTTATTATGTTTTTGGACCTCAAGCCGGCGGTTATGCTGCTTTACCGCGTAATTTTACAATGACTCAGCCAGGATTGCCTGATACTAATATTCAGGATCACAGCGGTTATTTGCAATTTGAGCATAAATTTGATGATAACTGGAAACTAACAGCTCAGACTTCATATTTTAAATACATCCAGCAGGGATATAGTTCATGGCCTGGTGTTGTAGGTCCCGGACCAGCCGACAGAGATTTTGACGGTACACCAGAAGGTAATCTTGCTTATGGTGAAATTATTAGAAACGTGGGTATCTGGGATGCTGAAAGTAATATGTATTTAGGACAGATTTTCGTTAACGGAAAATTCAAAACAGGTGCTGTCTCTCACAAAATATTAGCAGGGATTGATTTAGGAAATAAAGATTATATGGCAGACTGGGGACAATCTCATGATCTTGATACTGTAGACAATCCTTTTAATGTATATAATCCAAATTATGGAACTCCATCAAATGGTTTCCCGGCTTTTGATCATGAAACGCCGCTTAGCCAGAGAGCAGGAGGAATTATGAGTTCAGAATATGCTGCGGGTTACATTCAGGATGAACTTGGTTTCTTTGAAAATAGATTAAGATTGACTCTTGCTGCAAGATATACATGGTTAAGCCAATCGAGCTGGGGAGATACACAGGAAGATACCCATATTACGCCTCGTGCCGGACTTAGTTTTTCTATAGATTCAAATACAAGTGTTTACGGATTATACGATCAGGCATTTATTCCTCAATCTGGAATTACTCAAAATGGAGATCCTATAAAACCGCTTACAGGAAATAATCTGGAGTTTGGTATTAAAAGAGACTGGTTTGACGGATCATGGAATACTACACTTTCTGCTTATAGAATTACCAAGAAAAATGAGCTTACATCTGATCCAAAAAATGGACCTAATGATATTTATAAAGTTATTTTGGGAGAAAAAAGAGCAGAAGGTATTGAATTTGATGTTAGAGGAAAAATTATTGACGGCTTAAATGTAATTGCTAATTATGCTTTTACTGAATCTATTGTGACCTCTTCTAACGTTCCAACTATTGCTGCAGGTTCTACTGTTCCCGGATATGCAAAACATACAGCAAATGCATGGTTAAATTATACAATACAAAGCGGTAAACTGAAAGGTTTTGGGGCTTCGATAGGAGGAACTGGTCTGGTAGGCCGTCAGACTGATACTTGGAGTGTAGGTCTTGAAAGGCTTCCAAACTATTTTAAATTAGATGGAGGTTTGTCTTATGAAACAGGAAAAATTAAAGTTACGGCAAACGTATTTAATATTTTAGATAAGTATTTATACAGTGGTTCTTACTATGAGTGGCTGCAGGCTTATTACTGGCAGACAGAAGCGCCAAGAAACTTTAGAGTTGGCGTGACATACAAATTGTTTTAATTTTAAAATAATCAAAAAAAGAAAGCATCCGTTATCAGCGGATGCTTTTTTTATATAGGTTCAAAGGTTCATAGAGACAAAGGCTCAAAGTTTTTTAATTGATACATTTTTTATTGCCCGCGGATTTTACGGATGAAATGGGTTTACACTGTTTTATTAAAAAAATCCGTTTAATCTGTGTAATCTGTGGCCCAATATCGGCTATGGCCTAAAAAAACATATCGATTATCCTTTTCTGATTAAAGGAATCAGTTTTGTTCCTATAAGTTCTATGGCGTTCATTAACTGCGAATGTGTTAATCCGGCGTTATCCATTTGAAAAGTAAATCTTTCTACACCGCCAAGTGCTTCGCTGTGACGTAAAATTTTCTCTGCAGCTCTTTCCGGGCTTCCAACAATTAAAACGCCCAGATCATCAATTAATCCGTCAAATTTGCCTTTTGTTACCGGAGGCCAGCCTCTTTCATATCCTAATTTTGTCCACAATTCGGCATAACCCGGATAGTATTCTTCGACTGCTTTTTCGGTTGTATTCGACACATATCCAGGAGAGTGAAGACCAACTTTTAATTCATGCGGTTTAAAACCTGCTGCTTCACCAGCCTCACGATATAAATCAATTAAAGGTCTAAAACGATGTGTTTGTCCGCCTATAACAGCTGCCATTAAAGGTAAACCCAGACTTCCGGCTCTGATAAAAGATTCAGGAGTACCGCCAACACCAAGCCAGACAGGCATTTTTTCTTGTAAAGCTCTCGGATAAACGGGCTGATTGTTTAATGCCGGACGAAATTTTCCGTACCAGTTTATAAATTCGTTGTCCCTAACCTGAAGAAGTAATTCCAGTTTTTCCTTAAAAAGTGCGTCGTAATCCTTAAGATCAAATCCGAAAAGGGGATAAGCTTCAATAGCAGATCCTCGACCCACAACAATTTCAGCTCTTCCTTTAGAAATTAAATCTAATGTTGCAAAACTTTGATAAACACGTACAGGATCAGCAGCGCTTAAAACCGTTACCGCACTTGCCAGACGTATATTTTTAGTTCTCGCTGCAGCAGCACTTAAAATAACCGCTGTAGCTGAGTCCAGAAATTCTTTTTTATGATGTTCTCCAATTCCAAAAACATCCAGACCGCACTGATCAGCAAATTCAATTCTCTGTAAAAGCTGTTCCATGGCGTCAACACTGCTTAGCGTGTTGTTGTCTCCATACATTGCCGAAGCAAAGCTGTCTATTCCTATTTCCATACTTTTTTTTGCTTTAGGCAGTAAGCTATAAGCTTTAAGCTGTTTTTTATGCCTACAGCGTACAGCTTAAAGCTTACGGCTATTTTTAATGTGAAAAACCAAATGAAATACTTGTGATAATAATCAGGATTACAATTAATGTAATTACAACATACAGATAATCTTTTTCAAGCATGAATGAAAACAATGAAAGTAAAACCCTAAATACTGGTGTTAAAAACAATAATATGATTCCAAAGAAAATTAAAAATTCACCTCGACCATCAATTGCACCATTGACAACTGTTGAAATTACTTCGAATATATTTCGATCATTTTCCTTAAAAACCGAATAATCTTCGATTTCGCTTCCGTGGTGCATTAAATATACGATGCCGCCAATAAAAGCAACTGATAATGAAATCCAGACGCCATAACGCAATAAGTTTCCAATAATAGTTTGAAAATCTTTTTCTCCAAATTTTTCGTGCTGCATAACTTTAGATTTTTCCATTAATTCCGTTGTAGATCATATTAACTGCCAGTACGAAAATCAGGCATGCAAAAAATATTCTTAGTTTTTTTGGGTTGGTTTTTACCAAAACTTTAGCTCCGGCCATAGCGCCAAATAGTACGCCAATAACCACAGGCATACAAATTCCAGGTTCAATATATCCTTTTTGGATATAAATTACAGAACTTGCCATTGCTGTAACGCCCATCATAAAGTTACTTGTAGTAGTCGAAACCTTAAACGGAATTCTCATAATATTATCCATGGCAATTACTTTAAATGCTCCGGAACCAATTCCTAATAAACCCGACATCATTCCGGCAATTCCCATCATACTGAAACCGCCAATTACGTTTTTGGTTCCGTAACTTACGACTTCTCCTTCGTGTGTTGGATAAGTTCCGTTTAATTTTAGTTTTTTTGCCAGCGGGCTCGATTCTAAAACAATATGTTCTTCTTTCTTTCGAAGTGAATTAATAGCAGAAAAAATTAGTGTAAGTCCAAATAAAACGGCGATGAATGAAGTAGGAGCGATCGTAGAAAGCAATGCGCCGCAAACGGCTCCAATTGTGGTGGCGATTTCAAGAAAAATACCGAGACGCATATTGGTAATCCCTTCCTTTACATAAGCCGCCGCCGATCCTGAAGAAGTCGCAATTACCGAAACTAAAGCGGCACCAATTGCATAATGAATATCAACACCAAGAATAATTGTTAAAAGCGGGATAATAATGATACCGCCGCCCAAGCCTGATAATGATCCAATAAAACCGGCTAAACAAGCCCCAAGAAGCATAATCAGGGTAAAAGTAAGTACTGTCATTTAAAATATGTTTTTTGTATTTGCTAATTTACGAATACATATCTGTTCAGGAAGTTTTTTAGAACTTAAATATACCTTAAAAATTTTTAGTATTGGGTTTTTTAACCGCAAAGTACGCTAAGAATTTGCCAATAGAGTTTCACAAAATCGCAAAGTACGCAAAGCCTTATTGATATACAGCTTTGCGTACTTTGCGGTCGTTAGATAAAATAAGATAAAAATCTTAGCATGCTTTGCGGTTAAATTTCAATATTTAGCAAAACATTATAAACTGCGACTGAAAACTGCGACTGAAAACTAAATACTAAACCTTAAGTCTCAATTTAGTAGGCGGGTAGCCGAAAATCCTTTTAAAAGCGATACTAAAATTAGAAACATTTTGATAACCGGAAAGGTGGCTTATTTCCTGAATTGATAGTGAAGTATCTGATAAATAATGTCTGGCTTTATTCATTCTGATTTCCTGCAGATAACCAAAAACGGTATCGCCAAAAACAGTTTTAAAACCTTCTTTCAGTTTAGTTTGGTTTACGCCCACTTTTCTCGCCAGTTCTACAATCGTAAACGGATTATCAATATTTTCACGGATTAACTGCGCTGCAAACTTTATTTTTTCAACATCATCGCCGGCTAAGTTTCGGGATTGTTTTTCGATATCTAAATTATAATGACTTAAAGCAATAAGTTCATAGACTTTAGATTCCATGTAGATTTTTCGAGTCAGGCCTCGATAAAAACAGTTTTTAATATCTTCTATAACGCTGAATATTTTAGCGCTTATTTTTATTTCATTTTTAGCTAAAGCATTACTGCTGTTTTTCTGGATATTATTGAGAAAACTATCCATTACTTTAGATTCTCCCTCATATTTAGTAAGCACATTTAAAGGAAGATGAATATCAAACGTATTGTAAATAATATCTTTTTTGAAGTCGATTTTTGCGTGGTTGTCTTCGGCTGAAAGAAAAGTAATATTGCCGGACATTGGCGAAGCATAACCTTTAGAAGAACCCGGATTTATATATCCGATTTTTTGATTCGTAAGATTAAAGTGCATTTCTAACAGCGGAGAATCTCCATGACCAGAAATAGCAACATCATCATGCAATTGATAATTTCCCTGCAAAATAGATAATTCATCTGTAATAGTATGTTCATGAAATAAAATATCGCCTTTTGGGGTGGCAAATTTTATATCTTTTTCATCCTGAATTTCTATCCTGGACAGTTCCAGATCTGGCTTTTCATCCACTTCCAGAAAATCCGCAAAGTCATTAGAATCAATTTTAAATGCCATTCCTTATACTTCTAAATTCATAATTAAAACTTCCACTTTCATAAATGCAGCCATTAGTAATCAAATACTTTTGCACTGCAAATATAATTTATAATAAGTTTAAATAAAAACAGCTTTGACATTTAAATTAAACCTTATGTTTATGTTTCTGGTTGGCTTGTTCTCTGCAAATGCCTGTCCGGTGTATATTCATATTGAAGATAATCTCGGAAATCCAGCCTCAGGCCTGACCGTTTTGGTTAATAATAAACCAATGGGAACCAGTAATAATTCAGGTCTTCTGGAAATTTCACTTACCGATGGAAATTATACAATTGAAATTGTAAAAAATGATCTTATTAAATCCAGACAAACCGTTTCTGTTGCCTGCGGTCAGGATAATCATTTTACATTTCGTTTGGATTCATCCAACAGTGAATCGGCAAATTTAAAAGAAGTTACCGTTCAAAACAAAAGCGTAAAAAAACAGATTGAAGAATCTCCTTTTTCAGTTCAGGTTATCGATTTTAAAAAGCAGTATGACAAAGCGGGCGATGTTGGCGATTTTTTAAACAGAGCTTCTGGAGTGAAAATAAGAACTAATGGAAATATTGGCTCTCAGGTGCAGGTCAACCTTGGCGGACTTCAGGGCAAAGCGGTTCGTATTTTTAAAGACGGAATTCCAATTGAGTTGTTCGGACATGGTTTCAGTCTTGGAACAATTCCTGTAAATATGCTTGACCGTGTTGAAATTTATAAAGGTGTTATGCCGGTTTATCTGGCCTCTGATGCATTGGGCGGAGGGGTTAATCTTGTTACCAGAACTTCTAATAAAGATTTTGCCGAAGTATCGTATGAAGTCGCTTCTTTTAATACACATCGCGCTACAGCCAATCTTTATCTTCAAAATAAAAAGAATTTTTACGGAGGTTTTAACGGTTCTTTTAATTATTCTGATAATAATTACAAAGTACGTGTTCCAATTGAAAATGTTGAGAGAGATGTAAAACGTTTCCATGACATGACGAGATCTAATTACGGAGAAGCATTTATTGGATTAAAAGAAAAATCATGGGCAGATGATATTCGTTTGACCTTAATTTATTCTGATTTCTACAAACAGATTCAAAATGATGCGGGAATGGTAAGTGTTTACGGAAAGGCATTTTCGAAAGAACAAAATTATACGGGAATGATTAATTATCGTAAGAAGTTTTTTAACGATAAACTAAAAGTTTCTTTTTTAACCAATTACAGTCATTTTAATACCAAGTTTATTGATACAACAAGATTACGTTACAATTGGCTGGGCGAAACTTACAATTTAAAATTTCAGCCGGGAGAGATAAGAACAGGAAATGATCAGCGAATGAAATTCAATTTTGTTTCATCGAGATTGAATATGGAATATGAACTTTCTGATCGTAACTTTTTAGAATTTAGTGAATTATATTACTCTCAAAGAAGAAAAGGGAGCGATCCTCTAGGTGCCGTTTCTATAGTTACCGGTGTTGATGTTTTAACGGTTCCGGCAACGTATCGAAAAGATAATATGGCATTTGCGTGGCGTTCACTATTTCTGGATAAAAAGCTGGAAAGCATTGTGGCAGCAAAATACTACCATTATAATGCAGAAGGCTACACAACCGACAAATTTGGTTTTGCGTGGCAATCCTCAAAAGAAGACAGCCAGTTTGGATATCTGGGAGGGTTGAAATGGGAACAAAATAATTATCTATTGAAATTTTCTTATGAATATGCCACACGTCTTCCAGATGAATACGAGATTTTTGGTGATGCCAGACTGGTTAAAGAAAACTTAGATCTTAATCCTGAAAAAAGCCATAATCTAAATTTAAGCGGTCAGTATTCGATACTCAAAGAAAACAGCAGTTTAACCTTTTCGGCTAATTTATTCTACAGAAAAGTACAGGATATTATCTTTTTACAGCTTGATATTCCGTTTAACCGATACATCAATTATGAGAATTCTACAGTAAAAGGTTTTGAGTTTGAAACTAATTATGCTCCAGTAAAATGGCTAAACATAGGGTTTAATATGACCTATCAGGACCTTCGAAGAATAGAAAGAGAATCTAGATATGCCTACTTAAATGATTCGAGAGTTCCTAATATTCCGTTTTTGTTTGGCAACTTTTGGGCAAATACTTTTTTCAAAAATGTTTTCAAAAATGAGGACAGTCTAAATTTTACCTGGAATGCCAATTATACCCATAGATTTTTCTTAGTAGAAATACCAAAAAGTCAGGAACCCTCTTTATTTGGTCCGGTAAAAGATTTTCAAACTTCATTAATTATTCCTGATGACGGCAGAATAGGACAGTTTTCTAATGATGTTGGAGTTTATTATCATTTTGCCGATAAAAAAACAACGGTTTCAGCAGAATGCAGGAACGTTGGAGATGTACGACTGTATGACAACTTTAATGTGCAGAGACCCGGAAGATCATTCCACCTTAAGTTAGTTTATAATTTTTTTTAAATAAAACCAATAAATCAGATCAACTATGAAAAGAAGCAACTCACTTCGTTCAGTACTGGCAGGAATCGCTGCTTGTATGCTTTTATTTTCTTGCAGCAGCAATGACGATAACAACACTCCGGAAAACGGAAATAACGACGATACTTTACCAAAAAACGAAACTTGGATTATATACAATGGTGCTGCTAACTGGAGCGGTGGTGTTTATGCATTAAAAGATAACAAATCAAGAGAAATCAACCTTTCTGGATTGCCATTTTTGCAGGTAACTTCTTCTTTAGGAGGAAGAACATTTGAAAAAAGTCTTTTTAAAGTAAATGATGTTTCAAATGCAAAACAAGGAATTAACAAAATGGGGCTTGATGCATCTGGTAAAGTGGTAGATCAGGGATTTTTACCATCTCTTTCTAATGCTTACGAAACTAATTTTTTAATTGCCAGCGCAACAGAAGGATACTACTGGGATAGAGTAAGAGGAGGTTTAAAACTTCAGACTTTCAACCCAGCAACAATGGAGAGAACAGGAGAAATTGATTTTACTTCACTTTCAGAAGGACAGCCATTAGAGTCAATTGGGCAGTTGATAATTGCAAAAAGAGACAATAAATTATACTTAGATTTATTATTGGGAGACAAAGCTTCAGGAAACTGGCAGGTAACTCCAGTAGTTAAAGAAGTTGCTATTGCAGTGTATGATTTAACTGCTAAGAAAATCGAAAACGTTACAAAAATGGGTAATACAACGAATTTAGGTGTATTTATTGACCACGTTTTATGGAGTTTAGACGAAGTTACAGGAGATTTATATTTTGCTTCTGTTGGAGACATGAAAACGCAGCCAAGCGACTATTCTTCAAAAATTCTTAGAATTAAAAAAGGAGAAGTTAATTTTGATACTACGTTTGCAATTGACATGAAATCATACCAATTTCCTGCTGAATTCAACAGACTTTTTGCTTACAACAACAAAATTTATACTACAATTCCATCAAGAGCAGTTTCTTACTATGGAGGCGGACAGCACGGAGTTAGATACAGAGACGATGTTTGGTTCTGGAATGAAATCGATGTTACGACTAAAAAAGCAACTCGTTTAAATATCCCGCCGGATAATTTCTATACAACTCAAAATCCATTTTTCCATAACGGAGATATCTATTTCTTATCAAACAGTACTACAGATGGTTTTTCAGGAGTTAATCAGTATAACCCTGTAACAAAAGAAATTAAAGAAACTTTCCGTTTAAAAGAAAGCGGAAGAATCCAAGGATTTAACATCATCAAAGACTAATTTTAAGTTTTGTCTTAGATATTTAGCCCTAAATACTATTTTTTTTAACAGAAGTAATTTTTAAAATTACTTCTGTTTTTTTTTGAATATTACTTTTTAAAAATCACTATTTATGATGACTTCTGTGGTTTAGCGAACCTTTACATTTGCTTTTTTAACTCAAGAATATCATGAAAACTTACCGTTCGTATAAAAAAGTTGATCCCGTTTATTTTAGCGGTGAAATTTTCTTTCCCGTCGGATTATTGTGTGCGGCCGCACTTATAAGTTATGTACTGCTTTATTTTATCGGGCTGGGATTTGCAGTGTTTTTTAATGCAGCACTTGCCTGGTGCGGTTATTTTTACTTTTATTATTATGGAAGATCCCGCGCCGGAATTACTTTAGAATTCCTGACAGGAGTTTTTCTGCTCACAGCATTTTTACTCTTTGCAGATTATGGTGTTTATGCTTTGGTGCAGTATCAAAAAACAACACTATTTAACGGTTTGTATTTTTCAATCTGGTTAACGATTCTGCTGGGAACACCAATAGTTTATTATACTTATTATTTCGGGTCGCATTATTATGCAAAAGTTCGTTTGGCCAATACGTATTTAAAAGCATCATTTAGTGTTTATCACGACAGAGAACACCTTATGTATATTGATTCGATTGCTTTTATAAATTCGGATAAACATTTAATTTCTGATATAGAAGTAGAAAATAATATTCCATTTTATTCAGATCAAGAATTAGCAGAAATGGAAATATCTTCTAAATATTATCATTTGCAGCAATCTGCTTTTTCAGGTTTAATTCATATTCCTTTTGATGCAGATCGTTTTGAAATTTCATGGTATTCTATAATCGAAGATCAATATTATAAAATCAATATTCCTTTCCCTTTTACTAAATTAAAACTCGAAGAAGAGAAATATCCCTTAAACGAATCCAAAAACATAAGAGGCCAGAAAATAAAACGCACTTATCTTCATATTTACCTAAACGGAGGTTTTAAATTATATAATGATGACGCGGTTTTGCTTGACTTTTCGACTAATAAACCAACCGAGATAAGTGAAGAAGAAAAGAATGAAAAAATTATCACACTTCAGCTTAGTCATAAATATTATAATAACAAAGAACATTTTTCTCAGTTAATTGAAAGCATCAGAAAATCAAATAATATTCAGGAACGTTTCGAACTGAAAGATAAATCAGTAATTTGGAATTTAGAGTTTTCGGGTTTAGATGAAAATCATTATTTGGAAATTACCGACACAAATTTTAGAAATGACAAGATCGAAAAAGCTGCAGTAGAAATTTCACCGCGTTATCTGCCTAAAAAAATCACATTTGTTTATAGAGGTTCCTATTTATTTCCGTGGCTGAAACTGCACATAAATACACAAAAACTAAATCAGTTTATTGAGCAGGTTTTACCTGATGATTTTGAAAATAGGGTTTTGTTTTCTCTTGATTTTAAAGACAGTAATCCAAAAGATCTTGTTTTTACAATTTCATCCAACGCAAAAAAAGTTGTTTTTGAGGATTGGGAAATTGAAATTGATGAATACCGCAAAAAGGAAATGGACGAAGAACTGCTTGAAAAAAGAATGGACAATACAAAACGTACACTTTTAAAAGAAGGCTGGGATTTTGTTTTTGCGAAAAATTATAAAGCCGCCCAAAAGAATTGCGAAGCTTTACAAGTTATAGATCCTCAATATGCATCGGCTTATTTTCTGGAAGCACGAATACTTTGGTATACAAAAGGTTTTGAAATTTGTTACAGTAAAAGAGATTACTTTATTGCAAAAACAGAACATGAAGCACCAGTTAATGCTCTTATTTACAATAATTACGGATGTATTTTAGATCGGGAACTGCGTTATGAAGAATCACTTCCTTATTTTGAAAAAGCAATCGAAATAAATCCTAAAGAACCCATTTTTGTCTGCAATCTGGGAGAAATGTATTATAAACTAAAAGATCCGGCAAAAGCTTTAAAAGAAGCCAGAAAAGCTAAAATGATGGGCTATGAATCTGATATGTTATCTGAAATTTTAGCAAACAAAGGAGTAATTGATTTGATAAATCATTAAAGTAAAAATCACTATTTATAGTGATGCAGGAAATAAATCCGGAAGATACATTTGCCAGCGTAATTAATAACTAAAATCAATATGGGATTAGCAGAAAAACGTTTAGCAGAATCAATTAAAGTAGAAAAACTTCCGGCTTTTGAAGCAAAATTAAAAGAAAGAGCCGGTTATGATATTAAAGTAGATATTGACTGGAATACTTTTACAGCTTATGACGAATATCCATTATCAAGACTGGAATATGTTTTTGATGATGTAGAATCATTTGTAAAAAAGATTTGTATAGATGATATGGGAAAAGAAGCACTACAGGATAAAATGAGTACAATTCATTTAACCAATTCTGAAAATAATGACGATGTTAAGGTGGAATTAAAAGAGGACACATTGTTTTTAACCGTCCAATTAGTCCAGTCCTCTTTTAGTTACCAAACAGACTCACAAATTGCAAGTTATGTAGAATCCCTATTGTAGGAATTAATGGTGTTTTAAATATTTTGTTGGGGCAGAAAGGGATAGAGTACTCTATCCCTTTTGTGTTTATATTCTGTTATCTACTGCAAAAACAGTTTTTCCAATTGTAGAAAGCAGTAATGCCGCAGCGGCACTCGTTAAAACCGAATAATCAAAAGGGGCTTTTACCGAAACTGAAATTGCCATAGCCAGTGCGAAAAGCAGCATCAAAAAAGCAGTTCCCAAAGCGGCGATTCTGGTTTTGAATCCAAAAAGTAATAAAAGAGATAATAAAACTTCAAAGAAAGTAGCAATAGATCCTAGTATTTCTGCCACAGATTTAGTTGCAAAAGGATTGAGGGTTTGTGTATAAACAACAAAATTTTCCCAATTTCCCCAGGCAACACCATTTGAACCCGGCGCTCCCCAAATTCCAAATCGATCAGCCACCGCTGAAAGCATTGTAATTGCTAAAACTATTCTTAAAATTAAACCTGCTTCTAATATGGTTATGTTTTTCATTCTGATTCTTAGTTTTTATTTCAATACGTCATTAAAAGGCTTTTTCAAAATTTAGAAAAAAAGCCTCATTGTTTTTTATAACGACAGAATTATCGTCAAATTGTTTAAAATAAACGATAAAGTGCACAAAACAAGGAATAGAGTTTTTATTTATGACTTATTTGAAGATGTTCTAGCTTTTTGCCAACCAGAGTTTTTTTGCCCACTATTTCAAATCCCAGCTTTAAATAAAGACTTTTTGCCAAAGGATTATCTTCTTCAACAAGCAGTCCTAAAGTCTGCTGATTTTTATGTACATATTCATCAATTAAAAAACGAAGTATTTTAGAACCAATTCCTTTTCCCTGATGATTTGGATTAACGCCTAATGAATCTATATAAAACTCTCCTGCGCGGGTTTCAAATTCGGGATTAAATTCAGGATTATAATTCTTTCGCACATAATCGATAATAGGAGCACGTAATGTTTCTATATCAGATCCATTATAAATATTTACTGCACCAATAATTTCATTATTTTCTTCGGCAACAAAACAATTTTGATAAGAATATTGATTGTTTTCTCTTGAAGCGAAATACTCCAGAAAGTCTTTGGCAGCGGCGTAATCTTTTTTAGCAATAAATTTGTAAATTATATCTTCCATTGCTAATAATAATATAGGAGCAATATATTTAGAATCGGATATTTCGGCTTTTCTGATATTCATTTTTAAAAGATTTTTGTTTAGCAAATTTAATGCTTTATAAACACATAGAACCCTGGTTTTTCTTTGCTGCGACATTCATAAGTTATTTAGTTATGTGTGAGAAACTAGTTTCTTTCTCAATTCTTTTTTCAAAATAATTCCGAAGTTTCTGCAGTATGTTTCTATGTGTTTAATTTTTCAGTAAACATCTGCCCAGTTTGCGTGAGAAAAAAATGTCGAATCTCAAGAACTTTAGCATTTTAGAACTTAAAAAATGCTGAATTTGTACAAATATTGCATAAAATTATACCAATTATAAGAATCAAACCGCTCGTATCTTTGTTAGTATATTTGAACCAAAATTTAGAAACAATGAAAGCAATAGGATTCAAAACCTCATTATCTATAGAAGAAAAAGACAGTTTTATTGAATTTGAAACTGTAAAACCAACGCCAGGTCCGCACGATTTATTAGTAAAAATTGATGCGATTTCAGTAAATCCGGTCGATTTTAAAATTCGCCAGAGCGGTGCAAAAGACACCGTATTAGAAACCCCAAAAATTATTGGCTGGGATGCAGTTGGAATTGTGCAGGCCGTTGGCGAAAAAGTAACTTTATTTGAAGTTGGCGACCTGGTATATTATGCCGGAGATATTACCAAACAAGGAAGCAACGCCGAATACCAAATTATTGACGAAAGAATTGTTGGAAATAAACCAACATCCTTAACTAATGCCGAAGCAGCTGCTATTCCGTTAACAGGATTAACAGCTTGGGAAATTCTGTTTGACCGAATTCGAATTAATCCTGAAAAAGACAAAGGAAAATCAATTCTTATTATTGGAGGTGCCGGCGGTGTGGGCTCTATTGCTATCCAGCTGGCAAAGAAAATTGCGGGATTAACCGTTATTGCCACAGCTTCACGTCCGGAAACCATTGACTGGTGTAAAAAACAGGGAGCTGATTTTGTTGTCGATCATAAAAACTTAATTGAATCGGTTAGAGAAGCTGGTTTTCAAAACGTAGATTTCATTTTAGACTTTGTTGATACCAATGCGTATTGGGACATTATGGCCGAATTAATAAAACCTCAGGGACATATTGCTTCAATTACCGGAAGTGCTGAACCCGTTGTTTTGAATAAATTGAAAGGTAAAAGTGTTTCATTTTCATGGGAATTGATGTACACACGTTCAATGTTTCAAACAGAAGACATGATCGATCAGCATCATATTTTAAACAAAATAGCCGATCTATTAGATGAAGGCGTTTTAAAAACGACTTTAAAAGAAACATATAAAGGACTTACTGCTGAAAATTTAAAGAAAGCACATCAGCTTTTAGAGTCCGGAAAAACAATTGGAAAAATTGCAATAAAACTTTAAAAACAGCATTCTGGATAAGTGTGTGATATATGAGGTTTTTTATTTAGAATTAATTTAAATAACATATTTTTTATCTTAACAATTTTTGTATTTTAGCGGCCTTACAAGCCAAATTTGTATTTAATTTTTTAAAAACCAAAACAAAATTGTTATGATTTCAAAAAACACAGACCTTGGATTATTACTAATCAGAATCAGCGTTGGAGGTTTAATGCTATTTCACGGAATTTCTAAAGTTCTTCATGGAATTTCTTTCCTGGTAGACAATATGGGAGCATTTGGATATGCTGTTTATATTGGAGAAGTTTTAGCTCCAATTGCTGTTTTATTAGGTTTCCGTACCAGAATTGCTGCAGTTCTTCTTGCTGTAACTTGTGTCGTTGCCATTGCCGTAGCACATGCTCAGGATATTTTCTCAATCAGCGAACACGGAGGTTATGCAAACGAATTATTGATGCTTTATCTTTTAGGTTCAGTTGGATTGTTCTTTACAGGAGCAGGAAAATATGCTGTTTCTAAAACCAATAAATGGGATTAATTTCTTTTTAATACTATATACAAAAAGAGACCGTTTTTATTTAAAACGGTCTTTTTTTATGTTTACTGATAAGAATTCTGTAAGTCTTTCCTTAAATTATATAAAATAAGCCGTTTTTAATTTTAGACATTTGACGCTTATAACCCAAATTAATTTAATAAATAACTACTATGAAAAATTTAAAGTACATTTTTATTCTTTCGAGTGCATTATTTGCCTTTAGCTGCAACAACGATGATACTCCTGCAAACGGAGGCGGAACAGTAACTGATCCCGTAGAAACTAATCCTGCAAATACTCAATATAAACCTGCATTTAACGGACAAACCAGAATTGCTGGTATGACAACAGATACAGAATTTAAAGCTGATATTATTACAAGTGCACTAACAAGTCCATGGGGCGTTAAAGCGCTTCCTGACGGTCGTCTTTTGGTGACTCAAAAAACAACGGGAACTTTACGTATTGTCACAACTGCCGGAGTGGTAAGTGAACCAATTACGGGTCTTCCGGCTGTAAATCCTGCTAATCAGGGAGGTTTGTTAGGTTTGTGTCTTGATCCGGATTTTGCATCAAACAGAATGATTTACTGGGTATTTTCTGAAGCTGTAACAGGTGGAAATATTTCATCTGTAGCCAAAGGAAAACTGGCTGCTAACGAAAAAACAATCGAAAATGCAACGGTTATTTACCGTTCAAGTCCTGCAAATCCTAGTGATCTTCATTATGGCGGACGTATTCTTTTTGACCAGACAGGGAATCTTATTGTTAGTACTGGAGAACGTTCGGTTTTACAAACCCGACCTTTGGCGCAGTCGCTTACAGCAAGTTTAGGTAAAGTTTTAAGAATTACAAAAGACGGACAGCCGGCTTCTGGAAATCCAACTTTTAGCGGCGCCGGAGCTTTACCTGAGCTGTACACATACGGACATAGAAATCCGCAGGGATTAGCAATTCACCCGGTTACAAAAGAGATCTGGCAAAGTGAACACGGACCAAGAGGAGGTGATGAGTTGAACCGTTTAAAAGCAGGTTCTAATTACGGATGGCCGACTATTACTTACGGAATTGAATACAGCGGTGATCCAATTGGTGACGCTATCCAGCAGAAAGAAGGAATGGAACAGCCGGTTTATTACTGGGATCCGGTTATTTCTCCAAGCGGTATGACTTTTTACACAGGAAATCGTGTTCCGGAATGGGAAAACAACCTTTTCATTGGTTCTTTAAGCGGTCAGCATATTGCAAGATTGGTAATTAAAGACAATAAAGTTGTGGGAGAAGAAAGACTTCTGGCAGGCGAAGGCCAGCGTTTTAGAGATATTACGCAAGGCGGCGACGGAGCTTTATATGCCGTAACAGATCAGGGAAGACTTTATAAAATAGATAAGAAATAAATTGTTGATGGTTGATGATTAATGGTTGATGGTTAACTATTAATTATTAATGATTGATTATCTTATAAATTTAAGAATGGCGCTTTTTGCGCCATTTTTGTTTCTTTTCATATCGCTTTCATTCGTTATCTTTGAGTATCATTATTACAAAAGACAACTTTGAAAAATAAAATTCAAACGTATTCCTTAACACAGCATAAAAGCCTTTTTTCGAGTACTGATAAAGAGGATTATTTCTACACTCAAACCACAGAACATCCTTATATAAGTGAACCCTATCGTGCAGAAAGCTATGCAATTGAATTTTTAAGAAAAGGTTCAATTATTATGCAGACACATTTGGATAAAAAAATAATCCATGCGCCTGCTGTTATTGCTTTGGGCCCAACAGTGACAAGAAGTTTTACTAAAAACAGCGATGAAATTTTAATTGATATTATCTTCTTTAAACCGCAGTTTTTTCTGGAAACCCAAACTAATGTTTTCTTTTTATCGCAATATGAATTTTTCGAAAATAATAATGTTCTGGAACTGAAAGGAAGTTTAAAAATTAAATTTGAGCGCATTTTCAATTTGATTAAAGAACTTTTAGAAGGCGATTCAAAGCATCAATCGGCGACTTTGATAAGTTATTTGTATATTTTGATATACGAGCTCGATTCGGTGCAGGAATCCGTTTCTGCTGAGGGAACTCAAAATCCAATATTCGAAAATTTTAAAAAGCTTCTTTTTAAAGATTTCCTAAAACAAAGATCAGTCGAATATTATGCCGATTCCTTAAACGTAACCCGAAAACACCTCTCAGAAGTAATTAAAAAGAACAGCGGTAAAACCGCAAGCGACTGGATTAATGAAGTCGTAATTCTGGAAGCTAAAGTTTTATTGCAGAATAAAAGCTTAACCATCAATCAAATCAGCGACGAATTGAACTTTCAAAATCAATCCGCTTTTGGAAGGTTTTTTAAAAATCATACTGGTATTTCACCTTTAGAATATCGGAAGTAGTTTTTTTTGTTTTCAGTCGCAGTCCCGGTTTTTAGTTTTTTTTGAATCTCGCAAAGTCGCAGAGTCGCAAAGTTTTTTTCTTAATTTAAAACTTATTAAAGTTTGGTAAGACTATAGTTTTTGCGACTCTGCGACTTTGCGAGATTAAATCAAAAAGTATAAAAACTCAGTACCTTAGATCCTCAGCCCCTTAGAACCTTAAAAAAAAAAGCCTTTTTGCACAAAACAACCGTCATATTGCTCTTTTCTTAAAACCATAATCCCTGCAAATTTGCTTTTTCATCAATACTAAAAAAGATATGAGTAAAACGGCACGATTTGTAGTTATAATTAATGATAATGTGTTTTGGATGGAGAACCAGGCACTTCAGTTTTATGAGCGTTTATTTGAACAGAAAGATGCAGCGGTACAAACTGCAGAAGAAAGATTTTCTCAAAAAGAACTGTTTCGAATACAGAATGATTTTTCAATTGAAATTCTGATGGTTTATGAAGGAGAAAATCCGCAGTCATTTTTAAAATTAGATTCTTCCAGACTTTCCAATGAAAATCTCGAAGCAGAAAAAGCAATTTGTTTAAAAGACATCATTTATTTTAATGAAGAAGATTTAGCAGTGCTTTTTAAACGTGCCGAAGAAATTGCATCGCAGCGAAAACACGATTTAATTTGGGTAAAAGCTTTTGCTGTTGACGAAGTTTTAATAAAAACACTAAAAAATTTAGACTATCAGGAATTTGAGTTTCAGGAAAATACTATAGAAAAACAAATTTATTTCAAGAAAAAACTACGCTGATTTTGGTTTAGAGTGCTGATTTTGAGTCGGTATTTTATAAAACATTCCTATGATAGTATAAAGCAATATTGATTGATGTGATTTATTTTTAAGTGAAAATTTAAAGGAAAAAATTATGAGATCGATATGGACAGGTTCAGTGAGTTTTGGGTTAATTAATATTCCAATAAAAATGTTTTCGGCAGTTCAGGAAAGCAGTCTCGACATGGATATGCTGGATAAAAAAGACAATGCCAACATTAAGTTTAAACGTGTCAATGAAAATACGGGCAAAGAAGTCGATTTTGCCAATATTGTAAAAGGTTATATGCTGAATGATAAATATGTAATCCTAGACGATTCTGATTTTGAAGCCGCAGATGCCATTAAAACGAAAACAATTGATATTGAAAGTTTTGTTTTAGAAAATGAAATTCAAAGCATTTATTACGAACAGCCGTATTATCTCGAACCAGACAAAGGAGCGATGAATGCGTACGGACTGCTTCGAGATGCGCTTGAAGCATCTGGAAAAGTAGGAGTTACGCGTTTTGTTTTGCGAAACAAAGAAAGCCTTGCCATTTTAAAACCGTACAAAAATGTGATTGTTTTAAACCGAATTCGATTTGAACAGGAAATACGAAGCACCGATGAATTAAAACTGCCTCCGATTTCTAAAAAAGCAACAAAAGAAATGGATATGGCCGAAAAACTAATCGACCAGCTTACTGAAAAGTTTGATATTACAGGTTTTAAAGACGAATATACAGCCAAACTTTTGGATATTATTAAAAAGAAAGCCAAAGGGAAAGTTCAAAAAACGGCTCCTAAAATGAAAGTGGTTCATAAACAAGGCGACGATTTAATGTCAATGCTAAAAGCCAGTTTAGAGACTAAGAAGAAAAAATCTTCTTAGTCTTAGATTTTAATTTTCCAGTTGTTTTTCCTCCAATTTCTTGATAATCTTTTTGATATTGACACCTTTTGATAAAACAGGTTTCCATAAATCGCCCTTTTTCTCAAAACGCTGCAATACATTTTTTATCGTAAACTGCGACGGATGAAGTTTTTCATTTACTTCATTCCATTCTAACGGAGTCGAAACTGTTGCGCCTGGTTGCGGGCGGACAGAGTAGGGCGCGGCCAAAGTTTGTCCTCTTCGGTTTTGAAGAAAATCGATATATAATTTATTTTTTCTCTTTTTGATGCTTCGTTCAATTGAAGTGGTTTTTGGCAGTCTTGTGTGCACTTCTTTTGCAATTAATTCGGCCAGGATTTTAATAGAATCATAGTCGTATTGTGCGCCAAGCGGTATATAAATATGCAGTCCTGAAGCTCCGGAAGTTTTGCACAAACACTCGGTTTCCAATTCATCCATAACTTCTTTAACTACTAATGCTGTTTCGATTACAGATTTAAAAACATCTTCTTTCGCAGGATCTAAATCGATTACCAGCCAATCCGGATTTGAAATGTTTTTTATAGTGGAATTCCACGGATTGATTTCTATACAGCCCAAATTTGCCATATAAAGCAGCGTTTCTTTATCATTACAAATAAGATAATTAACATCGGCATCGTTTGATTCTGAAAAGATTTTTTTGGTTTTCAGCCATTTTGGAGTTTTGTCAGCATCAATATCTTTTTGGTAAAAACCAGGCGAATCAATTCCGTTAGGAAAACGATTCATCGATTCTGGACGGTCTTTTAAATAGGGCAGAATTAACGGTGCGGCTTCATTATAATATTGAATAATATCGCCTTTTGTAATTCCGTCCTGCGGGAAATAAATTTTATTTTGATTGGTTAAATGCAATATCGTTTTTCCAATTTTTAAATCGTAATCATTTTCAGTATGTTCTTTTAAATTTTCCATTTTTTCCTGATTGTGATTTATAGTTTTAGTTTTATCATTTCCATTAAAAACAACCTCTTCTGCTTTTTTATCAATTCGTAATCCCAGATAAACCGGATGTCTTAAATTGTTATCCTGCGTCCATTCAGAGTATTTTACCTGACAGACTAATTTGGGCTTTACCCATTGAATAGTATCCCGTAAAGGAACTTTTTCCTGCAATGGTGATTGATCTGTAAAAAGAGGTTTTAATTTAGTATAAAGTTCTTTTAAAACAGCTTCGGTAAATCCAGTGCCGCATTTTCCTATATATTGCAGATTTTTACCGTTGTATTGACCCAGCAAAATTGCTCCAAAATATTTTCGGGAATTTTTGGGTTCTGTAATTCCGATAATAATGGCTTCTTCTTCGTTAGAAATCTTTATTTTCAGCCAGTTATTGCTTCTTCCGCCAGCGGTATAAGAACTGTCTGCTTTTTTGGCAATTATTCCTTCGCTGTTATTTTTGCGGGCCTTTTCAAATTGCTCAATTCCATTTGCAATTGTATGTTCAGAATAGAAAATATTCGAAAAAGAATATTTATTAAATAAAATTTTAAGCAGTTCTTTTCGATCGAGGAGAGACAATTCTGTCACCTCATTTCCGTCTAAATTGAGTAAATCAAAAACATAATATTTTAAATTTCCAATTCCGGTTTTTAAATAGTTTTGAAGCAGTTGAAAATCGGCTCGTCCAGATTCATTTTCCACTACAATTTCGCCATCAAGAACTACGGTATGATCTATTTTTTTTAATTCGTCTGCAATAGGTTTAAAATTAATATCAAAAGAAATTTTATTTCTGCTGAATAATGCTGTTTTATCAGAGTTAACAACAGCAATCGTGCGGTAACCGTCGTATTTATTTTCAAAAATCCATTCCTCGTCATCAAAAGGTTTTTCTGTAATATTGGCAAGCATGGGTTTAATGAATTCGGCTTTTACAGTTTTTGCTTTAGGCTTTTTTTTTATGGCTTTTAGTTTGGTTTCTTTCTCTTCAGATTTGGCGGTCATCTTATCTGATTTTTTCTCCAGTTGTTCCAGACTTCTTTTAGAAATAACCGATTTGTCTTTTTCTAATATATCTGATTCTGAAGCATATTTATCCTGTTTTTTGATTAAAAGCCAGGCATTTTCCTGTTTTCCATGAAGTTTTACCAATGAAAATTCACCTTTCAGTTTTTTTCCTTTTAAGATAAAACTCAGACGGCCTTTTTTAAGATCGGCTAAAAGCTGTTTTTCATCAGAAGCTGTTTTTTCGTCAGAAGTATACGTTCCATTATCCCATACAATTACATTTCCGGCGCCATAGTTTCCGGCCGGAATTGTTCCTTCAAAATCTTTATAACTGTAAGGATGATCTTCAACCATCATCGCGAGACGTTTTACTTCGGGATCCATTGAAGGGCCTTTTGGAACTGCCCAGCTTTTGAGAACGCCGTTCATTTCCAGTCTAAAATCATAATGCAAATGCGATGCAGCATGTTTTTGAACGACAAAAATCAATTCATCGGCCGATTTTTCAACCTTGCCTTTTGGCTCGCGTGTTTGCTTAAAATCTCTCTTTTCGTTGTATTTAGACAGTGACATAGGCATTTGTTAATATTAAAATTGTCATTGTAATAGAGTAGAGAACTGTTGCGACAATAGCAAAAATTATATGAGCAAAGAACAGCTGAATATAATAACCTTTAAAGTCTATTGGGGGTTGATGATGGGTTATTTTAAACATAAATACCCAGCTGATAATACCAATCACACCGCTTATTACTCCTAGTAGGAGAGCACTTAACGGAGAAATTGGTAATATGTCCTTTACCCAAATAATGTGATACCCAAGAACAAACAAAAAACCGATTATATAATGCAGTAACCAGCCCCAAGTTTTTTTTGATTGTTCTGTAAGATTCAGTTTTAATTTCTCTAAAACAAAAGCAAGTAATACAGGTTCTTTATACAATTCCCTAAAGTTTTTTGACATAGCGTAACTAAACCAAGTCATGGCTGAAGTTGCGGCAATAGAAACCAGCAGTAATTGTATAATGATATATATAACCATACAAGCTTTTCTGAAATTAAATTGAATCGTATATCAAAGTTATTTCAGAAAAGCTTATTGTGCTTATACTATTAAAAGTTGTAATTATATAATTATCAGTATGTAAGAATTGGATTAAGAGGTTTTTTTACTCCCTAATTTGTAATTGGAGTTTTTAAGGTTTACTTCGGAAATGAGAGTCGCAGCAAAAATAAGACTGCCTCCCAAAAGCAATCGCAGCGAGAGATTTTCTCCAAGAATAAAGAATGCGGCTATGGCGCCAAAAATAGGTTCAAATAAATAAATTACCGCAACTCTTTCTGCCGATAAATATCGTTGTGATATATTTGAAATGGTGTACATGTATGCTGTAGAAAATAAGGCACAATAAATAACTCCAAGCCAAAATGTATTTCTTTCCGGAAACCAATCTGCGTTTTGATCTGTAAGTGCCAAAATGAAAGTGAATAAAGCACAAAATGCAAACATGGGTACAATTGACGTTAAAAGGTTTTTTGCAGCTGAATGTTTTTCTACAGAAATTAAATAAACAGCAAAAGCAAATGCTCCGGCAATGGTATATAGATCTCCCAGATTTATGGTGAATTTCTCTTTTACAGCAATAATAAATAATCCCGATAATGCTGTTAAAGCGGCAATCCAGATTTTTAAAGGCGGACTGGTTTTGTAAACGGTAAGTTTTATCAACGGAATTATAATAACACATAATCCGGCTATAAAAGAACATTGAGAAGCATCGGTATATTTTAAACCAACTGTCTGCAAATGAATTCCTAAAAACATAGGAACGGCCAAAACTGCACCGGTTTTAATAGATTCTAAATTGGTATTTCTAACATATTTCCAGAAAATCACAGTTAGAACCATTACAGCCATTAAAAAGCGATAAAATAAAAAAGTGGATGGCGAAAAATTTCCAATTGCTAATTTGGTAACAGAATAGGATATGCCCCAAAAGGCAGTGCCAATGATAAGTAAAACCAGTAAAATCTGCCTTTTATTCATTGATTAAAATTTTCTTCATCATTAAATCGGTTTGTTCGTCATCGCCCAATCTGAAAATATGGGTGTCAAATTGTACAAAACCATTTTTGGTATAAAAACTTACTGCCCTGAAATTCTTTTCCCAGACACCAAGCCAGATATAATGTACCTTTATTTCTTCGGCTTTTTTTAAAGCCTGCTTGTAAAGTTCCTGAGCGATTTTTTTACCGTGAAATTCCTTTAAAACATAAATTCGTTCTATTTCGAGCGCATTTTTTTCTTTCAATTCGGTTTGAGCTTCTCCAGTATTTAATTTTAAATAGCCAATTACTTCTCCGTCTAATTCTGCTAAATAAAAATATGAATCTTTATTGTTGAGTTCAGAAACCAGTTTTTCCATCGCAAAACTTTCATCCAGATATTTAATCATATTTTCTTCTGAATTTACATCCGAAAATGTTTCAGAAAAAGTTATTCTTCCAATGTTTTGAAGTTTTTCAGCATCACTAATCAGCGCTTTTCGGACTTTTATTGTGTTCATTTTTTTTATTATTAATGCATTAAAATCTGTTTTTTGTTTTTATAAATGCGTAAATTGCATCAATGGATTTACAGCAGATTAAATATTTTCTGGCTCTGGCCCGCGAACTTCATTTCTGGAATACTGCCGGAAAAATGAATATTACACAATCGGCTCTAAGCCGTCAGATTCAGTCTCTTGAAAATCAGCTTGGTGTTCAGCTTTTTGAACGTAATAAGCGAAATGTCAAGCTTACGTCGGCCGGCAGATTTCTTCAGGAAAAATGGGAAGTAGAGCTCAGTAAACTGGAGTATATACATCAATCGGCGCGTCAGATTCATTTAGGCGAAAGCGGTACACTTACCATTTCTCATCCGGATTCTATTTCGGCTTCTATTATGCCCGATATTTTATCGCGTATTTCTGATGCGTTTCCCAAATTAAAAATCAAACTGGTTCAGGTTTTGTATGAAAACCAGCAGGAATTTCTCCGCAATTATAAAATTGATCTGGCGATTACAAGAGATATTAACCACGCCAGAGATATAAAATCAGAAAAAATCTATACTGATAACCTGGCGATTGTAGTTCCTGAAAATCATCCTTATCAAAAGCCCGAAGATCTTACGAAAGAATCATTGGCAAATCAAAAATTTATACTGCCTACTACAGATGAAGGAAGCAGTTACAGTGATTTAATTCAACGATTGTTTAACTCTTTTGAAAATGCGCCCGAAGTTTATCTTCATTCTGAATTTGGTTCGGCTATAATTGCATTAGTTCGAAAAGGACTTGGTATAGCGATATTACCGGATTCGTATGTTTTTCATGAAATTTCAGGAATCAGATTTATCAAACTTCCGTTAGAAACCGATCTTTATATCAATTGGAGAGCCGAAGATCATAATCCGGTTTTGGCCAATGTTTTAAAACTGGTTGTTCCTTAACTTGTATTTAAGCTCTCAGCATTTCAATATGCGGAATTCCGTCTTCATCATATTGTTCTCCCTGCTCAACAAATCCTAATGACTGATAAAATTTTGATAAATGATACTGTGCACCAATTCTAATAGGACCATTTCCAAATTTTTGCTGACAGCCTTCTATTGCAGCTTCCATTAGTTTTACTCCTAATCCTAATCCGCGGTGAGAACCGGCAATAACAACTCTGCCTATAGAGATTTCCTTAAAAGACAAACCAGCCGGAACCAGCCGTGTGCTTCCGGCAAATTCGTTATTTACATAATACAGCAAATGAAAACTTTTCTGGTCTTTATTATCTAAGTCAAGATAAGCACAGTTTTGTTCTACAACGAAAATCTCGCTTCTTAAACGAAGCAGACTATACAATTCGTTATTGGTTAATTCATCAAAAGATTTAATACAATAATTTAAGGTCATATTCTAAGTTTACATTTTTGACAAAGATAAGACAGAGAGTAATGATATAAAATGCTTATTTTTTATCAAGTAATGCATGAAATGCATTAATGAATAGTTTGGCAAAAAAAAAGCAGATTACTTTTTCTTAAAAGTAATCTGCTTTTTTAAATAGTATTGTTATTTCTATTAATGAGAAACCGCTTTAAGCCCAACGATAGAACTTACTAAGGTTACAAGGAAAAACAATCTCCAGAAAGTTGCCGGTTCTTTAAAAACAAATATTCCCATTAACACAGTTCCAACCGCACCAATTCCTGTCCATACGGCGTATGCAGTTCCCATTGGGAGCGTTTCGGTAGCTTTTATCAGCAGCAGCATACTTATTGTTAAAGAGGCAAAGAAACCAATATACCAATAATACATTTCCATTCCTGCGGTTTCTTTTGCTTTTCCAAGGCAAGTTGCAAAGGCTACTTCAAAAAGGCCTGCAATAATTAAAATAATCCAGTTCATATAGTTAAAATTTATGGTACAAAGTTCCTTCTCTCAATTCAGAAAAAATTTAACAAATGATAAAAAAGTATTTTATTTTAATTCAGCCCGTATTCTGCTTAAGCTGACTTGTGTTATGCCCAGATAAGAAGCAATATGTCCTAACTGAATTCTTTTAATGAGTTCAGGATTGTTTTTTAAAAGATCTAAATAACGTTCAGAAGCATTTTTAAAAAGCTTGGATATCAATCTTTCTTCGGTTTTTATAAGTTCTTTTTCGGCAAATTTTCTACCCCAGTTGGCAATGTGAATGTCAGAATTAAACAATCGTTCTAAATCGGCTGTTTTTAATTCATACAATTCGCATTCTTCCAGAAGTTCTATGTTTTCATAACCATTTTGGTTTTCGACATAACTTTTCATCGAGATAATGGTTTCTCCTTCTTTACCAAACCAAAAAGTAACATCATTATTATCGTCATCAATATACGCCCTTACAATTCCTTTTTTAATAAAATAAATGCTGGATTCAACTTTGCCTGCTTTTAGTATTATATTACCTTTTGGACGACTTATTAAATTGATTGTCAGTAATAAATCTTTTTTTGACTGCTCTGGTAACTGATATATATGGTCGAGAATTAGAGAAATATCCATTTTAGGGTATGATTCGTTTTTTAAAATAATAAAATTCTTATTATTCAGGATAAAGTTATTAAATTTGATAGAAGACAAAATATAAAATCGAATTAAATGATTCTATTGCAGGTATATTATTTACCTTAAACTTCTCTCTATAGTTTAGCTTTTGTCGATTTTGCCCCTCTGATAATGTTTTAAAATTGTTTGAATTTCATAAGTAAATGTTTCTTTTCTGTTATTTTAAGGCAAGAAGCTGTTTTAATTTTACAACTTAATAATCTAAAAAATATGAATACAAGTAACACAAAAGCATTTGGTACAAAAGCAGCAGACGCATTGCTGGAAGAAATGACAATTGCACGCAGAGAGGTTTTAGCAAAAGATGTTGAGATCGAAATTTTATACTGTGGTGTATGTCATTCTGATTTGCATACAGCCAGAAATGACTGGGGAGGGAGCCAATATCCAGCAGTTCCGGGGCATGAAATTGTAGGAAGGGTAACAAAAGTGGGAAATGAAGTTACGAAACTTAAAGTCGGTGATTTAGCAGGAGTGGGCTGTATGGTTGATTCTTGTCATACCTGCGAAAGCTGTAAACAAGATTTGGAACAATATTGTTTAAACGGATTTACAGGAACTTACAATGGTAAGGATAAAAATATTGGCGGACACACTTTTGGTGGTTATTCTGAGAAAGTGGTAGTTGATGAGCATTTTGTTTTAAAAGTACCTTCAAATTTAAATTTAGCTGCTGTTGCTCCTTTACTTTGTGCAGGAATTACAACCTGGTCACCTTTAAGACACTGGAAAGTTGGAAAAGGAAGTAAAGTTGCTGTTGTCGGCTTAGGCGGACTTGGACACATGGCAATTAAACTTGCAAAAGGTTTAGGTGCCGAAGTAACTTTGTTTTCAAGAACTCCGGATAAAATACAAGATGCAATCGATTTGGGCGCTGATTCTGTAATTATTTCTACAGATGACCAGCAGATGAAATCAGTACACGGAAGATATGATCTTATTATTGATACAGTTCCTTATGTACATGATGTAAATCCGTATGTTTCTACTTTAAACATCAACGGAACTCTTGTATTAGTTGGTTACTTAGGGGGTTTAGAACCAATTTTAAATTCAGTGCCAATGATTATGGGAAGAAAATCTGTTGCTGGTTCTGTAATTGGAGGTATTGCAGAAACACAAGAAATGCTTGATTTTTGCGGTGAACATAATATCGTTTCAGAAATTGAAATTATTAAAATGCAGGAAATCAACGAAGCGTATGAAAGAATGCTGAAAAGCGATGTAAGATATCGTTTTGTAATTGATATGGATTCTCTTAAATCTTAAATAAAGATTAAAAAGGCAAAAAAGGCTTTCTGAAAATTATTTTCAGAAAGCCTTTTTTATTTAGATGAATGAACCTTTCGGGATGAAATATTTATAGATTAATTATCCGTGAGCTTCTACAGAAACATCATTCCATTCTTCCCACACTTTTAATTTTTGTTCATAGCTGTGTTTTACAAAAGGCAGAGCTACTCTTCCTAAAAATAAGCGTAAAGGAGGATTTTCACTTTCAACTAGTTTTACGATTGCCGGAGCAGTTGCTTCTACAATTCCGAAATCATTTTCTGATTCTGAAAATGCTTTTTTAAGACCATCATAAACCGGGTTACTTTCGCTGCTTATTCCGGTATGCCAGATATTCGATGCATATCCGTTTGGTTCAACCAGCGTAACATTGATTCCAAATTGTTTTACTTCTGCAGCCAGAGTTTCGCTTAAACCTTCAATAGCAAATTTTGAAGCGTTGTAAAGCCCCATGGTTGGTAAAGCTGCTAAACCTAAAATTGAAGAAACCTGAATAATGTGTCCGCTTTTTTGATTTCTCATAATAGGTAAAACAGCTTGAGTAAGCCATAAAGTTCCAAAGAAATTAGTTTCAAACTGCGCTCTGGCTTCATCTGGAGTTGCTTCTTCAATTGCTCCGGTTAAGGCATAACCGGCATTGTTGATTAAAATATCGATACTTCCAAAATGGTTTTGCACTTTTTCGACAATTGATAATGATTCTTCGCGATTGTCTACATCCAGTTTTAAAGTTAAAACCGATTGACCGTATTTTTCTTTTAAATCATTTAAGGTATCTACGTTACGGGCTGTAGCTGCAACGTTATATCCTTTTGCTAAAAATGCTTCTGCCCAGGTTTTTCCAAAACCTTTTGATGCTCCTGTAATTAAAATTGTTTTTGACATGATGTTTCTATTGTTGTTAATTAATGTTTATTGTTTATTGTTTATTGTTGGTTGTTGGTTGTTTACGATTGTAATTTGAAAATGACTGATCGGTCATTTTTTTAATAAAAAAAATTAGATGCTGTTTTGTTCAATTAAATTTTTAAGCGTTTTGGCTACGATTTTCATTTTATCATTACTGCCAGAAACTCTGGCCATTAAATGACCGCCTTCTAACATTGCAAACATTGCAGTGGCAAATTCTGCGGGGTTAAAATCTGTTTTGAATTCTTTATTGGCAATTCCTTTTTCTATAATGCCGGATAATAATTGTTGTCCTTGTTTAATAGCGCTGTTAACTTTTTCTTTTACGATTGGGTTAGTATCATCAGCCTCAGTTCCGAAATTCAATAAAGGACAGCCGCCAATAACGGGTGGGTGAGTAGGGTTGCTGAAAAAATCGATATAAGCAAATAAAGCTTCTTTAGATGTTGAGCTTCCACTTAAGGCATTTTGAAGTTTAGAGCTTAATATTTTCATATTATGATCGACAGCAGCGCAGGCCAATACTTCTTTATTTTCAAAATGAACATACATGCTTCCTTTAGACAATTTGGTTGCCTCCATAATGTCGCTCATAGAAGTAGCTGCAATTCCTTTTGTGTTAAAAATAGGAGCCGCTTTTTCTATAATAAACTGTCTGGTTTCTTCACCTTTTGCCATGATAGCTGAATTTTACACTGCAAATATATGACCGATTGGTCATAAAAACAAATATTTTTAAAGCTTTTTTACTTTTAGGATATTTTAAACCAAAAAAAGCGTGCCGTTAAGCACGCTTTTCCAATAGCTTAAGCCTTATTTTTAATGGCTTTCACTATTTTCAAACCCCAGAATTGTAATCATATAAGGTGTGTTAGAAACTTTGATTTTATTTACAATTGACATTTTTTCAAAACTCAATTGTAACAATTCTCCTGTTGATGGCGAAGTAATGTAAGCAAAGTTCTCTGTTAGCTGTATTTGAGGTTTTAATGCTGCATCGTTTGCAGTTTCACCAATAATTTTAGCTTCTTTTTCAACCTGCAGACTGTTTAGGTTAAACAACTTAAATTCACCTGAATGCAGTAAAACACCTAATTTTTTATGGTTGTAGCTTACTTTACACTGCATAATTGTTGTATTTTGGATAATAGGTTTTATAGTTCCGTTTACAACATCAATCAAATAAGCACCTTTTGCGGCAGTAAAACCAACAAATTTTCCGTTATAATCTGTTTCTAAAATAGTTCCAAACCAAGCTGTTCCAAAATCTTCTGGAAAAGCAATCAGTTTTTGTTTTCCATTATTTTCTACAACTAAAACACCGCTTGCAGAACCAAAAACGGCATAAGTTCCATCAGAAGCATTTCCGTGAATTCCTTTTGTAGCAAGAGTCGGCTCAAATAAAGTTTTACCTGTATTATCGATAATTTTTACTTTTTCAGGAAGTGTTCCTGTAACCGAATTATCTTTTACTGTAATAGCATACGTTCCGTTTCCAAAAGCGGCCATAGCACCATGATGTGCCAAAAGTCCGGCGTTGATGATTTTGAATTGCGCTCCGGCAGTATTTACATCCTTTTCTTTTGCAACAGATAAAGTTCCGTCACCGTCATTAAAAGTCAGGATTTCACCAATTTTACTTTTAAAATGCGTTGGAAGAGCCGATTGTCCAGTTAAAGCACCAAATTTTGGTTGTCCGTCAACATCAACATGATCGCCGTGGCTTTCAAATCCGCTGTCAAACGTTTCTACCGTATTATCCAGTCTGTGAACAATTCCTGCATATCGTCCGGATTCAGTTGTATAAAGTGAAGATTTTGCAAATTTAGCATTAAAGAAAGAAGATGTGGCATCAACCGGATTTACAAGCGTAAGCTGTGTAGTTTTCTCATCAGAAAGTAAAATTCTCAGATATTTAAATTCTGTTAATGCTTCATCTGGAGTTTCTGGAGTGGTATCATCATCATTGCTGCAGGAAACGGCAAAAAGCGATAAAGCAAATAAGAAAATCAGTTTGAAATAAGTTTTAGTCATTGTTAAAATGTATTTAGGGTTAATATTTACTTGATTTTAAAAGTTTATTGTAATAGGCATCGATTTATAGACGCTCATGCTGTAAGAAGTATTTTTGTACAGTAACACCCAGTTATATTGACCAGATTCCCAAGCCTTTTCAGCAGTTATAGCATTTCCTTCATTGTCTTTATCAGTACCAAGAACAATACTTTCGCCGCCATAGACATCATTTATTTTTTGAAGTGTTGTAATCTTTGACGCCGGTCCAAGATCTTTATGCTCTACTTTTGAAATAATGATTACTTTTTTAAGATCCAGATTGTCAATGCTTTCAGGGTGATAATTAAGGCTTTTTTTAATCAAAATAGAATACAGTATTCCGTTGCCCATAATCTGGCTGATTTGTGCATGAGCCGTTAGTTTATCATTCTTCTTATAGATTAACTGAGGTTCAACCCAGGTTTCCATGTAATAAATCAGATCATCATTTCGCGAAAGCATATCACGGCCAATAACGGGATCAACCGGCATATTAGCCGGATCTGTAATAGTAATGGTCTCTTTAATTTCGAGCGCAGTTCCGTTTTCATCAGTTACAATAAATAAGAAATCAAATTTACCTTCGACAGCATCGGCGGGAATGGTAAAGTGTTTATGAACATTGGTGTTTTTTGTTCCAATGTATTCCGGCCAGGTAAATTCGAGTTTCCAGTCTTTAGAATAAGTTTCACCGGTTTTAGGTAGTATTTTTAATTGTACATTGGCAATTTTGTTTCCGGCAGTGACATCGGCATTAAAATGAAAATCACGACCAATTAAAGCTTGTTTATTATCTGCCGTTCCAATTTCAATATTTTTGGCAGTTGGTTTTAAGACTTCGTTATCATCGTCATTGCTGCAGGCAGTAAAGACAGAAGCTGTCAATAGGAATAAAAAAAATGATTGTACTTTTTTCATGGTTTTGAGGTATTAAAAATTTGTTGTTTTATTGATGAATTAAAAAAGGAACTTTTACAGAAAGAATAATATTTCTGCCCATTTCCGGAAGTTCTATAAGTCTGTAAAAGCTTGTATGATTCAGGTATCTTGTATTAAATAAATTCTGAACCTGAAGCGAGACCGCAAAATCTTGTTTTCCGGCTTGTAATTTTGTTCCTAATGCCAGGTTGAAAACATGACTGCTTTCTGTTTTTTTTTCGGGCGGTACAATCTGATTTTGCTGAGCCGTAAAACGATAATCCAGCGAAAAATAAGTTTCTCTTAAATTCCTGATTTCGGGATTATAATTGATGCCAAATAAAACCGAAGCAGGAGGAGAGAATGGAAGCGTATATCCTTTTTTACTGCCCGATAATTGTTCAGAATAAAGATATTCGGCCAAAATCTCACCGCTTAGATTTTTTAGAAACTGATAATGTATCTGTAACTCGCTTCCGTAACGCATAACTTTACTCTGCTGATATTCAAAAACCTGATTTCCTGCTCCATAATAAATATCATGTTGTGAGGTTGGGTTTAGGTAAATGAAATTTGGGAAATAATTAAAAAACGGACTCAGCTGCACAGACCATTTGCTTTCCTGCCAGTCAATTCCAAGATCCAATTGATACGAACGCTCGGCATCAAGATTTGGATTTCCTTTTTCAAATCGGAAATAATGATAATTGACACCATTTGAAGCTAATTCTTTTGCAATGGGCATTCTAAAACTCGTTCCTGCATTAGCTTTAAATGAAACTTTACCCGGATTGTAATTTATCCCTGCTGACCATGTAAAACTTTTAAATGTTTTGTTTAAATCTTCAGACCGTTTTAAATATTCCTGAGTTGTCTGCCCGTTTTGAGTCACATCACTTTTAAACCAGTCTGAATATTGTTTCATTTCGATTTGGCCATAATCCATTCTCACAGCTCCGTGCAGTATCCATAAATCATTCAGCTGTATTTTATCATAGGCATACAATCCTGCATTCAGCTGATTAAAAGCGGGAATTAGAAAACTCCAGCCGTTAATTTCATTCTGCTGTTTTTCTCCGTTTAAGCCAACTGTAAATTGATGTCTGCCAACAGAAAACCCATCTTTTACAGAAACCGAAAAAACATCTTTGTCGTATTGTCTTTCCAAATCCTGCGGTGCATACATATCTGCAGGATAAATTGGCGGCATATAACCATGATTTACATAATGACTCCATTCTCTGCGGAAATTCTTTTGAAAACCCAATTGTGTCTGCAACAGATGATTTCCTATTTCAAATGAAGTTGTATTACTGATTTTAGTATGATTAACTTCCTGAAAAGGCATCAAAATATCACGACTCGATTTATCATGAAGTTCAAGATTTACATTACGAGGTTCAAGCCCGTGTGCATTCGCAAAAAAACCGCTTTTGGTATGTATATTACTGAAATACAAAACCGATTTAAACTTTTCGCCCACAAATCCTGTACTGGCATGCAAATCCAGTTCACGTCCTGCAGTATTGCGCAAATGATTTTTGTATAAAGGCACTGTATAATTGTAAACCTGAACCTTATCAGCCGGAACCCTGTAATCACCATAATCCTGTGAAGTAATTCTGGTATCGAAAAACCAGTTTTCATTTCGTCCAAACAAATTCAGCGAACTTCCAATTTGTTCATTATTACTTTTAGCAGTAAAATCTACATTACCACCTAAAGTATTTTTTTTAGGAAAAGGCACAGGCTTGATATTAACTGCACCGCCAATAGCATCAGAACCATAAATAAAGGATGAAGGACCTTTTATAATTTCCACCCGATTAACAGCATATTGATCGATTTCAAGCCCGTGATCTGCGCCCCATTGCTGACCTTCATGTTTAATGCCGTTTTCGACTACAATAACCTGATTAAAACTCAGTCCTCGAATCGATGGCTTTGAACCTCCTGAACCTATCGAAATGGTTTTAACTCCAGGAATTCGCTGTAAGGACTGCATCAGGCTTCCGCCGAGATTCCGCTGAATAAAAGTGCTGTTTACTGTTTCTGTATTTAATGATGCTTCTTTTTTGGCACGTTTTTCTGACTGGTCTTTAATCACTACTTCTTCAAGTTCCTTTATTTCCGAATTGGTGTTCTGAGATTGGACTTTTGTCAAAAAAGCAAAGCCGAATAACACAAAAATCAATATGCTGTTTGATTTATTTTCAATCATTAAGCGGTTTTATAAAATTTTAATACTTAAGCCTTTAATAGTCTGCCAGCCTTCTTTATCAGTCAAACGAATCATAAAATGATAATCTCCCGGATCAATATCTTCCGGAATAGTAATTTCCTGAACTGCTTCATATTTTTTTAAACCTTCGGGAATGGTAACCGAATTAATGTAAAGCATTGGTTTTACAGGTTTTTTTACCGGATCTGTTTCGCAGTCTGATACTTCGGTACTGTGCGTATGATGATCAAAATTGTGATGAATATCAACACTGTACGATCCTAATGCGGCATTGTCGCTGAATGCGGCACGAAAAGTAATTTTCTGTCCTCGATTCATTTGACTGCATTGGATAGGAAATGCGTTTGAAGCCGAAATATCAATTACAGGATATTCTGTATCAACAGAATCATTGTCACTGCTGCAGGCTGTAAATACCAGAAAGCCGAGAACTAAAGCGGCAATTTTTTTTGCAGTTGTTATTCTGCTCCATTTGATTTTGACATTTTTCATATAAATTATTTTGGGATTACTTGGCGATAACAGCTTTTGTCCGGATTTAAGAATTGGACATAGTAATTCCTTCTCAGATGCAGAAGCGCTGAGAGAAATCCAAATACAAAATTGAATTGTATCAGGTTACAAAAGCATGTTTTTTGAAGTGAAAAAAAGTCATTGCATCAGTCAAAAAAAGATGAAATTCTATTTAAGAATGCCAGTTTTTTACTGAATAAGTTTTGGAATGTTACTGATTCTGCTCAGATTTTCTGAAAAGATTAAACTATTACAGATAATCAAAATTGTGCCTGTTAGTTTAACACAAGCCAATAGATTCCCGGTAATTTAGAGTTTAAATACTAAGCAAAACATAATTCTTCCTTTTAGGAATGACTATTTCTGCTTAAATTCTGGGAGGAGCCCGAAGTGAAAATAACGCACCTTTAAAAAAACTAGAATAAGATTTAGAATAGAAAACAACAAATGAAGTTATGCTGCTGTTTTTGTAAAAGGTAAAGGGTTCAAAACTAAAAGTGGTAACAGGGCTGAATTTAAAATGACAGATTGCACATTCTTCTGAATGCTTTTTAATTTTAAATTCAGTTTTTGCTGTATGATGCAGCTCTGTTTTTTTAGAATTTGAATTGTGATTGTGGATGTGTTCATAAGAATGTATAACCGGAAATAGTATTGCAAACAATACTATCAGCGGAAACAGAAGATTAATGCATTTTAATTTCTTTTTCATTCAGATGAACCTGCAGCTGATTAATGCCACAGAGTTGCAAATATAAAATTCTTATTTGTAAATGCAACAATGTTTCAGTAAAACTTTTTCAAAAAAATAAAAGCCTTAAAAAAATCCAAACTCTTGTTAGATTTTTTAAGGCTTTACAGTAATTAAAATTTAGTTTTTATTCTTTGTATAATATGATAACAGCTTTATAGCCGGTACCCACATTCCATTGGCTCGATTCTATAACTGCTCCTTTATCATCAAAAACCTGAAATTCGGCAGTATTTGGCGAAGCAGAACCTTCATTTAGTGCTTCAAAATCAATTTTATTAATTCCTTTTACCAGATTTATTTTAAAACCTTTAAATTCTCCGTCTAATAAAACTTCAGGTTCAATTACCTTATCATTTAAATACACTCTGATTTTATCGCCGTCAACAAAAGCGGCATCCCGATAACGAACAGTAGAAACTGCTCCCTTTGTGATAAAACCTCCTAAATATTCATTTCTTCTGTAAAAGATACCTTCAACATTAGCTTCCTTTTTATATAAAGCATTATTCTTAAAAAGTTCTTCGGGATTTATTTGTAAAACAATTGGATCTTTTGCCAGTGCAGGCGGTTCTGCAGATGGATTAGTTTCTGGCGGAACCACTTCCTTAGTTTCTGATTTTTTTTGCTGTACCGGCTGGTATTTTCCTTTAAGCTCATCTTGTGAATATACTTGCAGGGAAGCGGTAATTATAATTAAAAACAATATTCTTTTCATACTTTATTTTTTATTTATCATATAAATGTGCTGTTAATTAAGCACATCAACTCTTGGTAATAAAAACAGCTAAATAGGGCATTTATTGCCTTTGAGAATAATTATTTTGCGTTACTACAAGATACGAAAGAAAGTAAAATGAACATAAAACTTTGTTTCAAATTATAATATGAAACCTAATTGAGGCTCTAAAAGTAATTTAAAACTGATAGGTGGTGATAACTTTGATAATGTTTTGAAGTTTAACCATTTAAATCAATTTACATGAAAAAATTATCAGTTTATATTTGTTTGATTTTTTTGGCTTTGACCAGCTGTAAAAAAGAAACAGAAGTTACAAAAAGTACCGACAGTTCTGTAGATTTAACTTCGGATTATGAATTTACAGGCGGTTATCCAACCGAAGCGACTATTAAAAAAGCTTATGATGATGCCGACTTAACTCGAGCAATACAGGCTTATAAATTTTTCTATCCAACGGTTTCCGGTGAAGGTCTGGTGAAAGGGAATGATAGCATTAAAATTATTCCTAACAAATCATTTGGAACTTTAGACACCAAACCAGGACAAATTGGTTTTACCCTTAATTCAGACACGCCTTACGGACCAATCCCTATTGATTTATCAGATGGGCCTATGGTTATAGATATCCCAAAAGGACCGCTTATTGTTGTGGCAATGGATGTAAATCAACGCTGGGTAGCTGATATGGGAATTCCGGGACCTGATGCGGGCAATGGTGGTAAACATCTGCTATTACCTCCTGATTATAAGGGTGTCGTCCCTGCTTCGGGTTATCATGTCTGGAAATCTTCATCCAATAATTTAACTGTAGGGATACGTTCGCTTCCTGTTGGCGGTGATGTAAATGCGGCTATAACACGTATTAAAACCGTTAAAGTATATCCGTTAAATAAACCGGCAAACTGGAAAGACCCAGACTGGCTGGATCTTACTAACAAACCACAAAATACAACACCTCTTGGCTGGGAAAATAATATAAAATACTGGGAAAATTTAAATGATGTTATCCAGCGAGAACCAGTTTTTGAAGGTTATAGAAACTATTATGGAGAACTGGCTGTGTTAGGTATTAAAAAAGGAAAATCATTCAGCCCCGATGCGCGTATGAAAGCAATATTAGAAAAAGCCGCTAAAATTGCCAATGCACAAATGCGTGTACAATCGTTTGCAGATCGTCGCGAAGATCGTGTGGTTTGGAAAGACCGCCAATGGGAATGGGTGGCACTTCGATTTGAAGACGGCGATTTTAATACTCCAGATTATGTAGATCTTGATGGCAGGGAAACCTGGTTTTATCAGGCAATTGGTGCTTCACCGTCTATGTTTAGAAGAAAAGAAGGCGGAGGATCTTTATACTGGCTTGGACTTAAGGATAATACAGGGAAATATGTAGACGGAAGTAAAACATATAAATTAACAATACCAACACCTGTACCTGCTAAATTATTTTGGTCGGTTACCATTTATGATGCTAAAACGAGAAGTCAGGTTATAACAGATCAAAATAAAGCCGCGCTTCGTTCTTTATTTGAACTAAAAGATAAAATAGGCGGTAAAACGGTTGACTTATATTTTGGACCAAAAGCTCCGGCCGGAAAAGAAGGTCAATGGATTAAAACAATTCCAAATGTGGGCTGGTTTGCTTATTTCCGAATTTACGGACCAGAAAAAGACGCATTTAACGGAAGCTGGAAACCAGGTGACTTTGAAGAAGTAAAGTAACACTTAACCCATCATACTATCATGAAACAACTATTTAAACTTTTGATATTTTTGTTCTGTTCCTTTTTAATGGCACAGAATCCTCCTAAAAAACAGGAAGAAAAGAAATTTGGCGGTGATATTAAACTCGATATTCGGGATTCAAAAGGCGACTGGCCTGCCTTTCTGGAGACGAAAGCTCCAAAAGATGCTCCAAATGTACTTATTATTTTATATGATGATACCGGTTTTGCCGCATGGTCACCTTATGGGGGGCGTATCAATATGCCCACTATGGATGAACTGGCAAAAAACGGATTAACGTATACGCAATGGCATACTACATCGGTATGTTCGCCTACACGTTCTACACTTTTAACAGGGCGTAATCATCATCAAAACGGATTTGGTTCTATATCAGAATCTGCGGTTGGATTTCCGGGCTACAGCGGGCATATCCCAAAAGAAAATGCTACACTTGCTACTGTATTGCGAGAAGCCGGATGGTCTACTTTTTGGATCGGTAAAAACCATAATGTTCCTGTAGATGCACTTGATATGGCTTCTTCTAAAGAACGCTGGCCTCTTGGACTTGGATTTGATCGTTTTTACGGATTTATTGGAGGAGAAACTAACCAATGGTACCCAAGTCTTATAGAAGATAATCATTTTATAGAACAGCCTTCTCAGCCGGAAGAAGGCTATCATTTAAGCAAAGATTTGGCCGATAAAGCAATTGCGTATATTCAGGATTCAAAACAATCAAAACCGGATAAGCCTTGGTTTATGTGGTATAATCCGGGAGCAAATCATGCACCGCATCATGCACCAGCCGATTATATTGCGAAATACAAAGGGAAATTTGACGATGGTTATGAAGCTTACAGAGACTGGGTTTTAAAACGCATGATCGATAAAGGAATTCTGCCAAAAGGAACAAAAATGACACCTTTAAACCCTATGCCGAAAGGTAAATTTGCTGAAAGCGATATGGTAAAACCATGGAACAGTCTCACTGCCAATGAAAAAAAATTGTTCAGTCGTATGGCCGAAGTGTATGCGGCTTATTCAGAATTTACAGATGCGGAAGTGGGTCGTGTAATTAAATATCTAAAAGATTCAGGTCAGTTTGATAATACTTTGATTATGTATTGCGCTGATAATGGTGCTTCCGCAGAAGGTTCTCCAAATGGTTCGGTAAACGAGAATAATTTCTTTAATGCCTATCCGGATGACATGAGTGTTAATTTAAGCATGATTGATAAACTGGGTTCAGAAGATACTTATAATCATTATCCAACAGGATGGGCAGCTGCTTTTTCGACACCATTTAAAATGTTTAAAAGATATTCTGGCTACAGTGGAGGAACTGCTGATCCTCTTGTAATCTGCTGGCCAAAAGGAATTAAAGCCAAAGGTGAATTAAGAAGTCAGTATTACCACTGTACCGATATTGTACCTACAATATTAGAAGCCTGTGGTTTGACGATGCCGGATGTAGTAGATGGTGTCAAGCAGACGCCCCTTGCAGGTGTTTCTATGATAAGCAGTTTTAATAATGCAAAAGCGCCAACTGCTAAAAAAGTACAATATTATGAAATGGTGGGCACAAGAGGAATCTGGAAAGACGGCTGGAAAGCTACAGCTGTTCATGGGGCTTTACCTGTAAATATTGGAAATTTTGATAAAGATCAATGGGAGTTGTATAATGTAGATGCTGATCGTTCAGAGTCTACAGATCTTGCAGTAAAATATCCTGATAAAGTAAAAGAGCTGCAGCAAATTTGGATGGACGAAGCAAAAAAATACCATGTACTGCCGCTTAATGATCTTTCTATTCCTGAATTTCACAAATTAGAATATCATAAAGAAGTTCCGGCTGATGGTCGATTTATTTATTATCCGGGAACCACAGAAGTTCCTGAAGCTTCTGCCGCACCAACTCTTGGACGTTCATTTAAAATTCTGGCCGAAGTAGATTTTACTAAAGATTCAAAAGGAGTTATTGTATCTCAGGGATCACGTTTTGGCGGTTATAGTTTGTTTGCAAAAGACGGAAAACTGACTTATGTCTATAATTTCCTCGGTCTTGCGCCAGAACAGGTTTTAAGCACTTCAATTCCTTCTGGTGGGAAACATATTGTAGGTGTTGAATTTATAAAAGAAAAAATGAGTGACAAAAACGAGACTTTAGGAAAGATGAGGTTGTATTTAGACAATAAAGTAGTTGACGAAAAACCTTTTCGAACTCAGGCAGGACATTATTCACTTTCAGGAGAAGGTTTATGTGTAGGCCGTGACAGCGGTGATCCGGTAAGTAAACAATATAAAGCCAAATTCGATTTTACTGGCGGTAAAATTGCAAAAGTAGTTTATGATGTTAGTAATGATGCTTATCAGAATGTTGAAAACGAATTTAAAGTAAAAATGGCAAAAGAGTAAAATGTGATTTCATTAGAGAAATATTTAAACTTCAAGACTATGTCCTTACCTGACGAACTATATAATGTCAAATTTGCAGAATATTTTGAATCAATGAGAAAGATGTATTTGCTCGATTCCAGATTTAAAACGATGTGTGATGATTATTGCGAAAGTATTGTAAATGCTGAAATTTATAAGAAGAAATTTGAAAAAAACTTTCGTCAAAAACTGGAATGCGAGAACCTTGCAAAAGAATTAGAAGAAGAAATATTATTTTATATTGTTAGGAATAGTTCATAAAAAGGAAATTTTACAAAATACTTACAACCCTAAAAAACGTCGCAAGACGTTTTTTAGGGTTTATAAACTAACTAAACTGGATTGATTATTTTACGATTTAATTTACAGTGGTAAATTCTTCTTTTACCCATTTTACTTCATTGTTTTCTATGGTAACAGAAATTGTATCGCCGTCTTTTACTTCTCCTGAAATTATTTTTTTTGCCAAAGGTCTTCTTAAATGACTTCTGATAATACTTTTTATCGGTCTTGCACCATATTTAGCATTATATCCGTTTTCAGCAAGATAAAGCTTAGCTTCCATTGGAATTTCAACCTTAATATTGATGTTTTTTAATAAATCCATGAACTCTTTTTTGAGATGGATTTCGAATATTTTCAATGCATTTTCTTTACTGATAGGAGCAAAAGGTACAATTTCAGTTAAACGTCCTAAAAATTCAGGTCTGAAATAATTCCCCATAATTTCCATTAAAGAACCAGATGTTGGAATTTCGCCGTTATTAAAAGTATTTACAATATGATCTGCCCCAATATTTGAAGTAAAAAGTATAATAGCATTCGAAAAATCACCTTCTTTTCCTAAACGATCATGTAGTTTTCCTTCGTCCATAATTTGAAGGAATACGTCAAAAACAGAAGGATGTGCTTTTTCAATTTCGTCAAATAAAACAATAGAATAAGGTTTCTGTCTGATTTTGTTCACCAGCAGACCGCCTTCTTCATAACCTACATAACCAGGAGGCGCACCGTAAAGAAGCGCAGCTGAATGCTCTTCTTTAAACTCAGACATATCAAATCTAATGATGGCATTTTCATCCTGAAACAAAAACTCGGCTAAACTTTTGGCTAATTCTGTTTTTCCTGTTCCCGTTGGTCCAAGAAAAAAGAAAGATGCAATAGGCTGTCCGGCTTTGCTTAATCCCGATCTTGACTCTAAAATTGAGCCTGCAACCGTTGCTATACAATGATCCTGCCCAATAACTCTTCGGTTTAGAACTTCCTCAATATTGTTTAATTTCTGTTTTTCTTCTTCCTTAAGTTTTCCTGCCGGAATTCCGGTTTTTTTAGCAATAATTAAAGACAAATCAAAAGCTTCAATATGAGAGCGTTTATCAAGTGCCTTTTCTTCAAGCGTATTAATCAGGTTTTCAATATAATTTAAGATCGATTCTGATGTTTCAAAATTTCTTTTTTCATTTTGTTCATCAACATCCATCAAAAATGTTGTTTTGTTTATTAAATCAACCAGAAACCAATTGTATTCTTTTATCAATTGATCTTCAGATAAATTGCTGGTATTTTCTTTTAAAAGATTTAATCTGTTGATAATAGATTGTTTTTCATTAAGAAAAGTTTCTCCTGAAGTTTTTAAAACCGACATCGTATGATCGATCAGATTAATTGCAGATTCAGGAAGGCTTTTTTCTTTTAAATACCTTCTGGATAAGCGGATAGATTCTGAAATGGTTTCATCATCTATCTGTATTTTATGATGTTCCTGATAGATTTTGATAGATTCGCGAATCATTCTGAACAAAGTCTCATCATCAGATTCTTCTAATTTAACGATTTCAAACATTCCAGAAAGTCCTTGTTCTTTTTCAATTCTTTTTGAAAATTCATCAATTGTTGAGGTCGCGATAATATTTAATCCTTTTGCCAGTTCGCCTTTAAGAACATTTGAAACGCCGGAATCTCCTCCGTTTTTATCGAGTAAAATATGAATTTCTTCAATAATTAAAATAGCTCTGGGGAATTGTTTTAATTCCTGAATGCAGTTTTTTAAACGGTCTTCAATTTCGCCTTTGTATGAAGCTCCGGCAATAAGAGAAGATAAGTCGAGTTCAAAAAGCTGTACTTTGTTTAAAGCATCTGGAACCTGATTTGTTATTACATTTTGAACAAGAGTATCAATTAAAATCGATTTTCCAATGCCTCGGTCGCCAATAAGCAGAACATTAGGTTTAGAGAATCGGCAGAGAATTTCTTTTATGGCATTCAATTCGGCTTCACGCCCAATTGCGGGGATTCTTTTTTTATTTTTCTCCAGATTTTTGTGGATACAGTATTTGCTTAAAAAACCTTTTTTTACTTCTTGTTTTGCGCCACTCTCGGTTTGCGGAACAACTATCTGATCTTCTAGCAATTCATTTCTTGAGATAGGATAGGATTTCATTTGATCGAAATTGAAACCTACACCCGGAGAACTTAAAGCAATTATAACAGCATAAAGACTAATTTCATCTTCATTAAGTGCTATACGTACTGATTCTGCCTCTTTTATGATGTCATCAATTAAATCACTTGGCTCAGCATCAAGAACATGAGTGGTCTTTGGTTCTTCTTCAATTCGTACTTCTGCCCATTCATCAAGATAATAAACATCTTTGCCCATAGCCTCAAGACGTTTTAAAAGTGATAAATCCCTGTTTAAAACTGCTTTTAACAAATGTGACGCCGAGTAATATTTATTTAAATTGGTTTTAGCGATTTTCTTCGCAATTTCTAATGCGCTTAATAATTCTGCACTGAAAACGTTTTTTTCTTCTTCCATACCAAATTTAATCTTTAGACCATACCAGATATTTTTTTACTTTATAGCTGATATTTAATCCTTTAATGCAGTTAGTTTGTTTGTCCTTGTTTAAGCGTATTGACTCAATTTTTATTTTTTTCCCTTTTACAGAAGCACATAATTGTGCAAAAGTTAAGAGATCTTTATCATTTTTTACAACTGGAATATCCAGATCATCACATAAAAACTCAGCAAAATCATCTTTAACTTTACTGCCTTCGGCTACTTTTTTAAACAAAATTTCAAACTGGTCTTCAGACATTTTAGGTGCTTTTTTGATCGTGGCAACAGTGTCTTTTACAGTTTTTGCTTTTGGAGCAACCGGAACATATTGCAGCATTTCTTCAAGCGGATCTTTTTTAACAGGTCCTCTTGGCAAAGCAAAAGCTTCGGCTTTTTTCTCAAATTCATAAGAGCTTACATCCAGCGGATTCGTCTTTTTTATAACTCTTGGATGTACATAAATTATCTTTTTTGCTACACGGCTGAAATCTCCGTTTATGACTAAAGTAATCGTTTTTTCGCCCGGCGTGATAAAGCTGTAAACTGGGTTAGAAGAGGTTTTATCAATGCCTTTATTTTCACCAAATGCCCATTCCCAAGTTCTGGCATCATCAGAAATTGATTTAAAATAAGCGGGCTGTCCAACAGTAATAGTTTTGGGTACAATAATTTTTGGAGTGCCTATTTTATCTGCAGCAAATTTATCCTTTATCGTGATCTCTTTTGTATGGGTGCAATTACCGTTTATTGTTAAAGAAACATAGTATTTTCCCGGATTTTTATAGATGTGAAAAGTGTGTTTTCTGACATCTTTTTCTGATCCGTCTCCAAAGTCCCAAATCCATGATTTTGCATTTGGAGTTTTGTCGTAAAACTCAATCGATTCTTCGGATTGAGAATGGTCTGCAAAAATATAAAATTTAGCATCATCACAGTCGACATGATTAAAAAGCTGCACTATAAATGCAATGATTCCAGCTAATAAGAGAATTGCGAAAAAAAACACAACCCTGATATCAATATTTTTTTGATTCATTTTTAGACTTTGGATATTTTACTATTAGTAAGATAATTTTAACAAAAAACGGAAGCAAATGTAGTTTTAATTATTTTAAAAAACTTAATATTTATCATATAAATTTTACAAAAAATATTTGTATTCTTACAAAATATTTTGTTAGGTTTGTAACCACCTCGTTCCAAAAAGTAAATAAATTCATAATAAACGAGTTACGTTCAAAAATGAGAATTTTCTCAGGGTTAAAAATGGAAAGCTAACTCAAAAGTTTGTTTTTTATTGTTGCTAAAATTTAAAAATTACCCATTTTGGGTGTGAAATAATATTTTAATTATCTAAAAAAAGAGTACTAAATAATATTTTTATGAGGCAGATTGTTATAATGATTCTTATGATGCATTTATTTACAGAATGCTATGCTCAAAAATATATTTCGCAGATTCCGTTTAAATATGATTATTCTTTAGAGCTGTTAAAGAAACAGTCTCAAATGAAAGAAACAGGTTTAAAAAACAAAACCGTTGTTAATGACAATTCAGAGAATTTGAGTGACGAAGTTCTGGCTCTAAAAGAAAAATACTCTATTATTCTGGCTGTAATGCCAAATAAAATTACCAACTACAAATTATACTCTTACATAGATCCTTGGCTGAATACGCCATATAAGGAGAAAAGCTTTTCTAAAAAAGGAATTGACTGTTCTTATTTTCTTCAGTCTCTGTACAGTGATGTTTATAAAGTTACGCTTCCTAAAGACCCGGCTGGAATGTGGAAATCAAAATCTATTCAAATTTTTACCGGTCGCAGTTTCCTTGCAGAAGGCGATCTGGTTTTCTTTAGATACGACAAAGATCATCCCATATCAGATGTTGGTTTGTATCTGCATAATGACCGAATTCTGGCTTGTACAGACAAAGGTCTGGCAATATATAATTTTAATGATGAATATTTTCAGTTACGATACATAGGCGCAGGACGAATTAACGAAGATGGAAAGAAAAAGTAAAAAAAGTCTTGAAGATCTTGCGTACGAAATTGAAAATATTTCGTACGATATTAGAGCGGAAGTTATTGCTAATGAGCTTCTTGAAAATAAAGCTGTGGTTCAGGATGAAATTACGATTTCGAATCATGGTCAGTTTTCACGTGCCTACAGAAGCGATATTCTGGGAGCGGCAATTCAGGATGATAATTACGACAAACAAGAATATCTAAATATACGCTTATCTCGAGACAGTATGTATGACGCACTTCCGGAAGGTTTTGTGCATAGTCTGACCGAAAATAACTCTGATAAATCTGTAAAACAGATGATAAGGGAGCATAAACACCAGAAAAAGCAAGAGGCTGAAGCACGTGTTTTTTTTACTCCTTTTGAAAACGAGATTTTTCATTATCGGACTAAAATAGAAAGTGTTGAAAGGAATTTTTTATATAAGCTGAACGGGAGTAAACCGTTAGATTTTTTCTATGATTTTTGGGGGTTATCACACATTTACCCAGAGATTTTAGTTTCAAAATTTATTCAGTTACTGCCTTATGCCTACAAGATAGTTGGAGACATTGATCTTGCCTGTAATTGTTTATCAAGTATTATAGAAGAAAAAGTAACCTATACAACAACAAGTTCTAAAGAATACAGTGAAGAAGCAGAACAGATAAAGCTGGGTGAAAACAGGTTAGGAGTCGATTTTATTACCGGAAAAGATTATATGGATTATTCTATGAATTTAAGGATAGAAATAGGTCCTATAACGAACAAACCTTATCAGCATTACCTTAAAAACGGCGATATAAAAATATTTATAGATTGTTTTTGCGAACATTTTTTTCCAATGGAAGTAGAAGTAAAAACAGTGTTATTGATTAATGAAGAAACAGAAGAGTTTAATTTTAGTAAAGAACCTGTGTTAGGGTATACAACACGAATTTAGTAATGGTAAAAAAGCATTTATTAGCCCTTATTGATATTAGGCTTATTGTATTTTTAGTAGTAATTATAGCGGTAAGTTTTATACTTACCATGGTATTCAGCGATAAAATAAAAGAATTTGCGGTACAGTATAAAAGAAAGTTTTACATCTATGTTTTTTCATTTGTATTGATTTATGCCCTGGTTGGTTTTTTGGGCTATAATAAATTATTTACAGAGTTGTCAGACGAGTTTCGATTTTATCAAATTGCATCACTGCTATTCGGAATCCTTAATGTTTACTTGTATAGATGGTATTTTAATGAGTTTAATTTAAAAGGCGTTGTAGGTATCGAATTATTGTTTTCACTTTTAATAACACTTTATTCAAGTGTATTATTTGTGATTATTTATACTGCCTTAAACGGGATTGCACTGACTTTTTTAATGTGTTCTCATTTCTTGGTATTTATAGTTCCGACAGGCGTTTACGCAGTTTTTAACTATATGATGCAGATACCTCCGAAAGAATATGTTACGTGGAAAATTCCGGAAAGAAAAAATCCTTTTCCTGAGATAGAAAACGTTGAAATGAAAGATTTATTGTTGATTACCTTATTAATTCAGAAAAAAGAAACCGATACAAAATATACTTCTTTAAGATCCAAAGGTCCGGTAAGAATTGATTTTGGGGCACTTTTTTATCATACCGTTTCAGGATATAATGAACATAATGCCGACAGTAAAATTGATTTAAAAGAAAATGGTGAAAATTGCAGCTGGGTATTCTTTTTACAGCCAAAATGGTATCAAACGGCAAAATATGTAGATGCAAAATATACTTTGAGCATGAATGGTATTACTGAAAACTCAGTTATCATTTGTAAAAGACAAAAGATTAAAAAAGTTAATCAAACGAAAAAAGCAGAAGGAAAAGGAGAAGATTTTATGTTTGAACCAAAAGTTGAAAAGAAGGAAAAAGAGGCTGCAGTTTAATATTTTTTTTGAAATGTTATGTACTATATAGATAAACCTGAAAAGTCATCATACGACAAGTTTCGTATTTATAAAATCAAGAAAGGAGATACGCTCGAAAGTGTTGCCCGTGATCTTGGCATCGATGCTCAGGAACTTAGAAGGTATCATAATATGTACTGTGAAATTTCTGATTTAATAGAAGCTGATTTTAAGAGTTATTTAGAGTATTTGATTTTAGCACCCGAAAAAGCTATTGAAGCTAAAAATGAACAAACAGAAAAAAAATATCAGAAAGTTAGTTTAGCTAGTAATTATACACTGCCATTTGTTGCAGACAAAATTAATAATGATTACCAGGTTAACTATACAACTGTTTTTGGAGATGATGTAGATACAATAGAAATGAAAGTAAGTGTAAAATGGCTTGCTACTGATAGAAATAATTATCATTTGTTTGAAATAAATAAAGGATCTATTTATGTCAACAATACCATACCAGATACAGTTATGGATGAACTGGCAGCTAAAACCGCTGCTGTTTTATATCCATTAAAGATTGTGGTAGATGAATCTGGAAAGTGGGTTGATATTTACAATTATGATGAAATAGAAAATCGATGGAAGGATACTAAAGAAGAAGTTCTGGATTATTTTGAAGGTGAGGTTGCAGAAAATTATATTGAACATACAGAATATGCTTTAGAAAATTCTGAAACATTATTTGAGTCTCTTTCTTCAGACTATTTTTTAAGAGCTTTTTTTAACGGCATTTACGTTAGTTATACATCAAATTATTCGTTTCAAAACGAAGTCTTTTTTCCATTAGAGAAAGATGAAGAATCGAAGTTTGCGGTACAGCAAAAGATAGATTCGATTTTAGATGAATCAAATTTGGTAAAAGTAGAACAAAAAGGAGATTATGTAGATTCTGGAGGTGAAGCCAGTTTTGGATTTGACCCGTGGAAAGGAAAAATCAACGCTTCATATTTTCTTGATGAACATAGTTATTGTATCGAAAAGATAAATTTAGAATGCAGTATCGAGTATGATGAACCAATAAAAGTTATCGTACAAATAGAATCTTTAAAGAATGAAGAAACTCAAAACTAAAGAGTTAAAAACAGAGTAGTTAGCGAATGTAATATTCATAAATGGTAAGGCAATGAGTGAGAAACATATAGTAGTTCAGGGAGCTTCACTTAAATGTAAATTTAGCGTAGAACCAAAAACAGATATATTAAAAGTAAAATCGCAGGATAAACATTATGCTAATGATAAAGATGCAAAGAAAAAACTCATTGCTACTGACAAAGAAATTGGGCAGACATTAGAGAAAAATACCTTCGGAAAATGTAAAATGCAGCCAAATGGAAGCGGTGATTATCTGCCATGTCAGGCCACAATTACAAAGTGGAGTGCTTTTTACGAAAAAGTAACCTTAAGTAATCAGGGGAAAATTCTGCTTGAAGACAGTAAAGGAACCTGTCCTATTGGAGGACCAGATTGTATAGAAGTAGACAAACACGGTCAAAAAGCAGAAGCGAGCAAACAAAATGCAAAAAAGGCGAAGCCGCAAGTAAATAATCAGTTAAATCCGCTGGTTAATACATCAAAATTTCAAGAGAGTTTAGAAGAGAGTGATTCTATTTGTAAATAAAATAAAATAGTATGTCAGATTTTAAAATAATTGGAAATCCTGATCCTGTTGTAGGTAAGGAAGAATTCTACTCAGTAAATACTTTTTTACCGAGTGTTCTGCCTTTTCAAAATTCAGCTTCTAGTAATAGTTTTGAACAGCCTGTAAAGTGGGAAATATATATTCTCGAAAATGGAAGATGGCGCAAGACAAAAGAAAATGATAAAACAGGAAAAAGAATCTCATACACCTTTCTTCAAAAAAGTTTAGAAAGAAAAGGAATCCGTATTCTGGCAAGAAGAGGAGAAGATGTAGCGCGTTTGAATGTAACGACACATCCCGCCGAAAAACCAAAAATAGAGAACGTAGAATTACTTGATAAAAGTGGCAAAAAGCCGACTGCGCCCTTATCGTACGGACAAACAGTTAAAGCCAGAGTGCATTGTTTACATATGGAAAAACACAAAGTGTATGTAACACTTTGGGAAGATGATGCTCCTAAAGGAGGGCACAATAAGGCAAATGAAAAAAATATAATACAAACACTTTCAGGAGTTGTTAAAAATGGTAAAGCAGATGTTGATTTTTTACTTAGGCCAAGTTTTGCCAAGATTGCAAAAAAAGATGGGGTAGAAGATAAAATTCATGAATATTATGTTACAACAGATTTTAACAAAGAGAAAATTGCAAGTAACAATGTAAATGTAAATGATATTGAAGCTCCTGTAGCTCCCTATAAGGGAAAGACAACACCAAAGGAAGCTGAAAAGCCAACGATTCCTTCTAAGAAAGATTCTCCAAAGCAAGATGCATCAGGTGCTAAAAAAGAAAAGGGTCGAATCAATTCAGTGAATCTTACTGACACAACTGGAAATAAGATTAAAGGAGTATTTAAAGAAAAACAGATTAAAGTCTGGATTAACTCAACGGGATTAAAAGGAAAGGATATTAGTCTAAAACTATATGATGAAGATGTAGCTAGCAACGATTTACTGTTTCAGCAGGAATTTACGCTTAAATCTGATTTGCATGCGATTGTTGTGCCTCTAGATACAATTCCTCGAAGCCTTGGAGGAAACTTTTGGACTGAAGGTGCAGAACAGGAGCTATTTGCAGAAGTTAAAGTGTTGCAGACAAATGATCTAAAAAAGAGTGAAGTTGTAGATGTAGATGCTAAAGTTTTTAAACCGGATCCTGTAGAGCAGACTAATAAGACTGCGAAGGTTGGAGAGGGTGAAAAGAGTGGCGGGAAAAATGAGAAAAAGGGCACTTGTGATGAATGCACTAAGCCTATAACAGCTAAGCAATTAAAAGATATTTTCCCTAAAGCTGATTCAGCAAAATTAGAGAAAGTAGCCGCAACGTATACTAAATATATGAAAGATTTAGGAATGGATACTTGTTGGAATAAAGCACATTTATTTGCTCAGGCAAGAGTTGAGTCCGGTTTAAGTTTAGAATTAAAAGAGGGGGAAGGGTTTAATTATTATTACGAGAGTTTATCAATTTTTAAAGCATTTCAAACCAAAGAAGGGAAAGAAAAAGCAAAATTATGGGGTAGACCAACAGTCAGGCCTAAAAAGCCGGGAGTTTCGTTAGAGGATCAAAAAAAAATAGCTAATTGGGCATATTCTCCTCCAGCAAAAAAAGCAAAAGAAATAGGGAATACTGAAGCAAATGATGGTTGGAATTATAGAGGTAGAGGATTAGTCCAAGTAACAGGAAAAGGTTTTTATGAGTATTGTAATTTATATACAAAAAAAAATAGTTTAGATGTTGTTAAAAAACCAGACTTAATAGGCGAAAGCATTGAGTTATCTATATTGAGTTCTATGATTTTCTTTAAATGGAAGAATTTAAACACGATTTCAAATAAAACACATGATGTTATAAACAAAATTTGCCCTAAAGTTGGTAATGATGTGGCTCTTAAAGATGAAAAAGGTAATCCTTCATCAAATCATAAAGAAAAGCAAAAGGCATTTAATGATATTACATCGAAAGCTTTTAAAATTGATAATTGTAAATGGGGAGAAAAAGTTGAAATTCCTAAAACAAAAGGTAAATTTTCAACATATGATAACGAATACTCGGCAGATTCAAAAACTGCATATATTAATGTTATCGTTCCTAAGGATAGAAGAACTGAAGGCTTATTCGTGTTCTTTGATGATACTGAAATAGTACTGAAAGGTTATGCATTAGCGATGGGAACTGTTAACGATAATTTTTTCGAAAGAAATGGAAAAGGAAGTACACCAACTGGACTCTGGTCTTCTTCTTATTCGAAAACTCATATTGGTGAAGCGAGTTATGGAGATAATGGTTTAATTCATATAAATGGAATTACTGGAGATGCAAAAAAAGCCACCGCGCCAGGAAAAAGAGATGGAATTGCTATACATAGTGGACATACAACGAAGGTTGGAATAAATGATAATGGTCCTTTGATGGTTACTTATGGATGTGTTAGAGTATATAATGCTGATATGAAAAAATTAGTTGAAAATTATAATACAATTAAAGGTAAAGGAAAAACAATTTATGTCTATGTTGAAGAAGTAGATTCTATGGATGATGTGTATAAAGATTATGATATGGTTGCTGATCCAAAAGACAAAAAAAGAAATTATAGTAAAAATGCAAAACAATAATGCAATGAAAAGAACAATTATTTTATTTATGATAACAATGCTAGTTATTAGCTGTAATTCTCAAACAAAGGAAAAAAAAATGGAAGTTAAAGGATCAATAAAGAAAAATGAAGATAAGTTATATTCTGAATATATGCCATTAATGAGAGATTTGCTAAAAAATAATAATTACAAGTTCTTAGAACATAGTGTATTTAAAAACAAAGTTGTTGAATATTTCGGAGTTGATATTGATAATGCAAAATTCAATGATGTTTATTTAGAAAGTGGCCTTGGATACACAGCTTTAAGTAATGAAGGATTTATAGATACTTATCAAGTTGATAGAGGTGTAATTGATGGAGCTGGAGATGCTTTTGCAGATATTTTAAAAGATGGACTGAATAATGATTATAATATTGATTTTATAAACTACAATAAGGTTTTATTTAATGATGATTTATCTGCAATATCAAAAGTAAACTTAGATAAAGATAAAGTTGAAGATATTGTTGTGTATTTAAATTATGAAAAAAACAATCTTTTAAATAATTCATTTGTAAAGAATATAAAGAAGGTTGACAATTATAATGAAAGTTTTAAATGGCATCTTTTATGGTATAATAATAAAACAAAACCAGATGTAATTAGAAAAAAAATATTGCAAGATATAGCTAATAAAAAGCCTGATTTTATTTTTGATTTAGCTTATTTTCTGAATAACAATTCTAATAAAATTAAAGAGAAAATAGATGGTTCATTGATTGATACCACACTAGCTTTTTTAATAGAAGTTGAATTACAGCATTATGAAGATAAGGATTTGAATGATAATAAAGGTTACAGCTTACTTAATAATTTTTATATTCAAAATCCTAAGATGTTAGACAGATTTAAATCTCAAAAATTTTATGGATATCCATTAATTGACAGTTATACTAAAAAGTACTTATTGATGTCAGAAGAAAATGAGATTTCTTATGGTAAAGTTATCGATCCTGATGGCTACACTAACGTGAGAAAAGATAAAAATAGTACATCAGCTATAATTGAAAAAATTAAATCAGGCGAAAGAGTTGAAATATTAGATGATTCAGAAAATTGGTGGCTGATAAAAACAAATTCTGGAAAGAAAGGATATGTTTATAAAACCAAAATTAAATCTGAATAATATAAAAAAGCATATATGCTCCTTGACATATTGAAAAGAAAAGCCCCAGCTAGTAGGAGTTTTACGCTTTTGTTAGCTGAGGGAATTAATAAATGGAAAATTTAATGAAAAAAATAATAAATCCTATTCTGCTTTTTTTTGTGTTATTTTTTAATTCTTGTAATTCAGAAAAGAAAGAAAACATAATAAAAGATCAAATGAAAAAGGGAACACTAATAGACGGGATAACTTTAGATAATTCTATATTTAGTAATAAAGACATTGACCTTAAGAAATATAAGTTCAATGGGATATTAATTGAAAACATTAATATAAATGATTTATTAGATAAAAATTATAGAGATGATTTTATTAAGTTTTTATTAATCACAAAAAATGAAGATGATAGTTTTAAATCGACTTTGGTTTCTCAGTTGTTGATTATTAGGATGATACAATTGTCTGATACTGATGCTTTTTACATATTATCTGAGATTTCAAAAAATGATAGCGTATCTTATAACGGAATAGAATTATATCAAGAGACTTTATTGAAATTCTTCATTGAAAATCCTATGTTCTATATTCAACAAGGAAGTAAATATAATGATTCAACGATTATTAAAAGTATTTCAAATTCATTAGATGAATTTATAGCAGATGAAAATTTTTTTAAAGATAATATTGCTAATATTAATTTAGAAAGTCAGCAGATGTTGTTGTATCCAGAAAAAGAAAAAGAATTTAATGCCAATTTCAAAAATACATTAAAAAAATTACCTAAAGTTGAAGCTATATTTTCGCCTTCTTCTTATACAGCCTGGGAAAGTAAGACAATTTATTTTACAAATATCTATTCTTTATTTACTAAGGCAGTTACTCAAAAATTGACAACTCGAGAAAATTTGTATTATAAGTCATATATATTACCTATTTTGAAAAAGTACACCAGTTTAGGCTATGTTATTAATGATTCAGATGGGTATACAAATTTAAGAAAAGACAAAAATGCATCTTCTGAAATTTTACAAAAAATAACTACGGGAGAAGAAATTATTGTGTTAGATAATTCTGGTGATTGGTGGTTTGTTGAGTCAAAAGATGGTAAAAAAGGGTATGTATATAAAACTAAAATTAAAGAAGAATAATTAGTAATAAAAAGAGAAAAAGCTCCTTGACATATTGAAAAGAAAAGCCCCAGCTAGCAAAAGTTTTAGGCTTTTGTTAGCTGAGGGAATTAAAAATTATAAAAAATAATTATGAGAAGTTTAATGATTTCCATTTTAGTTGTTTCTATTGTGAGCTTTAGCTCTTGTAATTCTCAGACAAAAGAGAAAGGAAATGAAAAAAATGAAATAGAGATGTTTATCAATGTTTTGAATAAATCGAATTATAAAAATACCAATGAAAATTTTGAAAATGTTAATAAAGACATTATTGGTATTGATAATCGTAATTTGAAAGAAGGTTATAATGACATTAACATTCTTGGTGAATCTATAGACTATCAAATATGTAAAGAAGGGAAATATATTAAAATAGGAGAAGATATTTTACCAGATATAGATAAAATCAAAGAAGATATGCTTATAAGTTATCCATATATGAAATCTCTAACAAATTTAAATAAAATTATATATTTAAATGATATGGCTTCTACTTTAGGGACTAGTCTAAAGGATATTGATTTGGCAAGAGATATAGTTGTATTATTTAATTACGAAAAAAATGAATCTTTAATAAAGAAAGTTTCTGATAATATTGGAGATTGGGATGATTTTTCAAATAATTTCAAATTATCAATGGTCTTTTATAATAGAGATCATACTATTAGAAAAAAAAATCTTAAATACCTTTCAAAAAAACAAGAACTTATATATCACTTAACTTTTTATTTAGCCGATAATAGAAAGAATATAATGAATACCAATAAGTTATCAACGGAAAAAATTGATGAAGCTATTGCATATTTATTAAATCTTGGTCTTGAAGGCAAATCAAATACTGATATAGATACAGATAATGATATGTCATATAGACTTTTAAATAATCTTCTTGTTTCTCATCCTAAAATTATTAATTCTTTCGAAAAAATAAATTATTACGGACATACTGACTTAGCTTTTTTTACAAAAGTATTTCGTACAACACAAAATAATAATGATCAAAATTCAGAAATAAAAAAATATTACATCCAAGATTCTGATGGTTACTCTAATATAAGGAAAGATAAAAATAGTAACTCAGAAATAGTTGGTAAAGTTAAATCTGGCGAAGAAATAGACGTATTAGATGATTCTGGAAATTGGTGGTTTATCCAATCTAAATCAGGTAAAAAAGGATATGTTTATAAGACTAAAATAAAATCGGAATAAAAGAAAATAAAAACAAGCTCCTTGACATATTGAAAAGAAAAGCCCCAGCTAGCAGGAGTTTTATGCTTTTGTTAGCTGAGGGAATTAATAAAAGATAAAAGAAGATGAAAAGAATAATTTTTCCTTTGATAATTCTATTACTGATTTCTTGTAAAAAGGAAGTAATAGTTGATAAGGCAGTAAACAAGACAAAAGATACTCTAAGTATTAAAGATATTAAGTTTGTATCATTTGGAGATAAAATAATTTCACAAGATGATTTTATTAGCCAGATAAAGAATAGTACAGATATAGCGTATACAAGAAAAAATCTATCGAAAATTAAATTTGATTATGATCAATTTAATGAGTGGGATTTTAATACTATTGAGAAGAAAAATATTGGAGATATTAGTTTACAGCTAAAAAAGGAAAAAGTAGATAATTCAGATGCCACTATTTGTGCTCACATTAGTCTGTCAATTTATAAAAACAATAAAAAAGCTGACAAAATTATTATTTATAAAAACGAGAATTATTCTGAAGCATTAGTTGTAATAACGCGTTTATTTTATATAAATTCTAATTTAGATTTATGGTTGTTGGAAATTAATGAAGATGAAGAAGGTATTAATTTTAATTCTTGGAATCAATATAGGATTGATAAAAAGAATGGGAAAATTAATTTAATTAAGAGTATAAAAAATAATGAAATTTATAATGAAGAAAGTAATATTTAATTTCTTAATGGTAATAATATTGATTTCTTGTAATGATAAAAAACCAACAAATCATAATAATGTTGAAAAAAGAAATTACTCTAATAGATCAATTGTAGATAATGATAAAGAGAAATTAAGTAACAATTCCTGTTTAATAGATTCATTGAATATGATGAGTACAGAATATGGAGGAATTAAATTTTATACTGAAAATGAGTTAAGAGGCGCTGGTGTAGTTCAATTATCAATTGATAAGGATTTTGAAATTTTAAATTTAGATAAGACTGTATATGGCAGTATAAAATTGAAAAATAACACAGAAGAACCTTTTAATATTAAATTCCCCAAAATGGTTATTGCTAGAGAAATAATTCCAAACATAGAATATAAAATATTTTGTTTCGATGCAGAACAGCCAGAAACTGATAATGATTTTTTAATTATTTATATAAATAACGAAAAAAGATTAGTTAGTAAGAAAGACTGTAAATATAAATTTCATTCATGGGAAGCATATATTAAAACAGCTTTTATTCATCTTACTTTAAAAGTTGAAAACAGTTCAAAAGAGGAACAAAGGTATTATTATGAAGCTTTGAAGATTAAAGGAGACTCTATGCAAATCAAATCAGTTGCAAAAACATCATGTGATTATATTCAAGAATATAAAGATGTTACAAAATGGATAAAGTGGAAAGAAAATTCATGTAAACTTATCATGTTTGATTTCTGTTACTAAATACAGAAAAACAAAAAGATAGCCATAAAACGTTTCTGGTTTAAAAATTTAGTCCATGATAAAAGCTTAAAATCCGGCTCAGTGCGCGAAATTGTTACTATTTAACCCGAAAAAGCTTGTTATAATTGATGAAATCAAAAGAATAGCACATAAAAAAACTAACCATACTAAAAGAGATAAACAAAACACTCTCAGTTCAAAATAAAAAATATAGAATTATGATAGAAAAATTAAATCATTTTCCCGTAAACTGGATTGATGGGATGAAGATAAATAAGAGTCATTTTTTATCTATTCAGGACAACGTTTCTGAGTTGGTAAATGATGCAATTGGTATTCATACCACGCCTATAAGTTATGGTCTGCTGGATTCTGGAAACCAAAATAAAGAGGCCACAAAAATCACCTTAGGTATTGATAATCACAAACTGCTTCGTGTTCGTGTAGAAGAATGCCACGCCATAACACCAAACGGATCCAGAATTGAAATCAGTAAAAGTAATACTGATACATTAGACCTTCAGGTTCCGTATCCGGAAGATACTTATGAAATAAAAGACGGCGAACAATTGGTTTTATTGGCTTGTATATCGGTTAATTCAAAAAAGAGAATCCCTTTTGGCGAACCTGATCCAGATGAAGTACCGCCAAGATATCCGTACACACAGCCAGAATATAAACTTCATTTAATTAAAGCCGAAGAATTCCGTTCAGGAATTGGATATGGAGGTTTCTATCTTGCTATTGGTAAAGTTCTTATTGGAGATACAACAGTTTTAGATGAAGATTATATTCCGCCTTCTGTAACAGTGGCTTGTCATCCAAAATTAGTAGATATACAAGCACAGATTGCACGTTCTTTTGGTCAAATTGAAATTTACTCGGTTCAGATTTCTCAAAAAATAAACAGAGGACAACAGGCAGGAGTTTTGCCTCAAACAGTAATGCAGCTGGCAGATAATACAGGATATTATTTAGGAAGCTGTTTAACGCAATTCCGCTGGTTTTCAATGCACCAGCATCCAGCTTCAATGTTAAGCACAGTTGTAGCGTTTGCCAGAGTGATGAAGAACTTTATCGATTCAAAATCGGGAGCTGGAAAAGAAGAGCTGCTAAATTATTTTGCCGAATGGTGTGATATTTCACAAGGAGATCTTGAAATAATGTTTACTACACTTATTAATGCAGGTTACGATCATGTACATATCGATAAAACTGCTACGCTTGTAATAAATGCTTTAACCAGAATAGAGAAACTATTCGAAACACTGAATAAACTGGATTACATCGGTAAGAAAAAAGAAAACATCGAATTGTTTGTTGCTGAAACAGAGAAAAAAGACATCGTTCATAATCCAAAACGTCACGGTTTCTTTATAAAAGATTAAAAAAATAAAATAGTAATATAAAATTATGGAAGTATTAAATAAACAAGAACGCCAGAAAGCATTTATCGCTTTTTTAATTGCCTTTACCCTGACATTCTGTGTTATGCTGATTGCAGTTTCGTTCAACTTTTATATGCCCGTGGCAGAAAATAAAATGTTGAAAGCAGAAAATGAAATGATGAAAAGAGAATACGATTATCAAACTAATTTTTCGGTAAAAATTGACAGTATCAGAATGACAATCGACTCAATCAATTCACCAAAAGTTGATAATGATTTTCAGCAGCGTCTGGCAAATGTTATGATTGCGAATATCTATCAAAAAGTCCCAAAAGACACAACTGAAAACAAAAAATTATATAACAATGTTATTCTAGCCTACAAGAATATTATTGATTATAAAAAACAAATTAGAAGCCTTACACACAATTCGCACTTAATAGACAGTTTGAACCAGTCGGCAAAAACATACAAAGAAGAATTAGAAAAAGTAAGCAGAGATCTGGATGTATGCCGTCAGATTTATCAAAATCAATAATTAGAAATTTAGAGTAAAGAAATCAATAAACTAATCATTTAAAAATTTGAAATTATGTTGTCAAACTATGGAATTGGAGGTAATGAAGTAAAAATTGATGCAGATGAAGCGATCACTGCAATCCCTCAGAACAGAACACTTGTTGCTCAAAAATTAACAGTAGATGCTCCTGTAAAACCAGAATTGGTAGAAGGAATTACAAGTATCGAAAAAGCATTTGAACATTTTAAACCAGAAGTAAAAGTAAATTTTGAAACTGCTGATGGTGCAACTAAAGTTGAGCCTTTAAACTTTAAAAACTTAGGTGATTTTGGTATAAAAGGAATTACAACACAAAGCAGTTTTTTATCTGATCTTGAAACAGAAAAAGATCAATATCAAAAAATTATCCGTCAGTTAAAATCAAATAAGATTTTAAAAGCGGCTTTAGAAGACGGAGAAGCAAAACAAGCTTTGTTAGAAAGTCTTGGAGCACTGATCAACGAGTTAAAAGAAAACAAATAAGAAATTAAAATATTTTAGATATGTCAAGCAAAGAAGCATATAAAGGTGATCTTGATACAGCAGTATTAGAACCAAAAGCAGTTAAAGGAATTTCAATTGAAAAAAATGTTGAAAAACTGGCTAAATACGGCGGTTTTGATTTATTAGAAATGGCAATTGAAGGAGTTCAAAATCTTAATCCGGATAGAAAAGCAAGAAGAAAAATCTTTTTGGGTGAAGTAAACAAAGCAAAAGAAAGAGAAACTCTTTTAAAGACTTTAGAACTTTGGTCTTCAGTTTTAAGCAATAATGAAGCTTTGACTGATATGGTGGCACAAAGTGAAGATAAATGCAAAGAATCTGAAGCTTTACTTCAAAAAAACCTTGCTAAAGCTGTTGAAGATACAAGAGAAATTGAAGCAGCTTACAGAACACTGGCCTTATTCTTTAAAAACACAGAATCTGACAAAGTAAAAAATGTTACGATTGTAAATGCAGAATTAGATCAGTTAAAAGATCTTGACAATACTCGTTTTATTGATGCAATTCACTCAGAATTAGTTGATAATTACGATCGTTTAGATCTTAAAAACAACTATGGTATTTTGGTAATTCCAGGATATTTAGGATCTAATAAAGTAATTGAAAAATGGGCAAAAATTGCGCATGAAAACAAAGTAATGTTAGTTACAGATTTCGAACATCTTGATGAACCGGATGATGTAATGGAAATGTTTGATGCGGCTTCATTGACTGGAGGAGATGTTTATCGTTCTAACGTAATCATGACTTGTAACTGGCTTGTTGGCCGCGGCAGATTTGATCAAATTGGAGAAAACGAAGATTTACACGTTGCGCCTTCGGCTGCATTAGCAGGAAAAATATACAAAACATTAATGTCTCAGGTTACTGCAGGTAAGAAATTTGGAGGAATTAATGAAGTTGACGGAGTGAAATTTGATCTTAAGAAAAGCGAAATCGCTAATCTTGAAAACTTAGGATTAGTTCCGATGGTAAATGAATACGGAAAAGTAATGGCTTTTTCTGCTAAAACATTATTCAGCGGAGATAATTTAGGATTGCAAACGTACTCTGTAGTTCGTGTTTTTGATTATGTGACTAAAGTATTAATGGATTTCCTTAATCGTCGTGCTTTCGAAAACTTTACTGCTAAAACGCGTAAAGAGATTATGAATCAGATCGTTGCTTTCCTTGACGGAATCACTGGTCCGGATAAATTAATTGAGAATTTTGAAATCCGCAGATTTGAACAAGATCCAATTCAAAAAGACAGAATTTATATGGATATCCATATGAAACCTTATTTCCCTGCTAAAAACTTCCTTATCAAAATGGATGGTCACAAAGGTGATGATGGAACTGAATGGGATACAGATTACGAACAAAAATAATTGTACAGTAAAATCAAAAAAAGGAAACACGCTATATGTGTTTCCTTTTTTAAACAAAACATTGATCTTTTGAATGATCAAACCAAATAATTCAAATTCATGAACGTACTTAAAATTTTACTTTTAGTCGGTTTGTTTTCAATTTCAAATTCGATTAAAGCACAAAAAGTAAATCAAATTGATACTTTAAGCTGCCCTATAACGCAAAACGATTTATTGCTTTCAGGAAAGTTATTTGCAAGTGCGGCACCAATTTTACTTCGTGTTTATAATGAAGATTATGAATATGCTGTTTTTCAGTTAGGAAAAAGAAGAGGCAGTATTTATTTATATTTTAAAATTTTCACAGATAATGTCTGTGTAAAACAAGAACAGCCGTTGGAACTCTATTTTAAAAATGGAGAAATGTATATTCTTAAAAATACTTTTAAGGTAAATTGTGATGGAATCGCAGCCCTTGAACTTACGCGAAGAGACATAAAAAAATTAATGTCAAATAATATCAATACCATAAAATTTTTCACATTAAAGAAGGACTATGAATTTAGCCCGACAGAAGTTGATAATCAAAATATAAAGTTTTATCTGCACTGTTTAAAACTCTATAAAGTGAGGAAAAAAAGATAATTTTTTAGTCGAAAGAAACTCAAACAACTCTCAAGTATAATATCAAAAAAATCAAAATATGCCATTTCCGGAACTAAACCTTTCATTAGGACTTACAGATAACGACGGTTCTGTTTTTTATGCAGGAAGCGGAGAAGGAAAAGTGATTGTAAAAACAGATTCTGCGCTAAAAAAACACAGTATTAATATCATTATCTCTGAACAGCAGATTGGATCTGTGTATTTGAAAACTCATTTTGAAGGTGCCGAAATTCCTGCCGAAATTGAAGTGCCGACTTATCAAATGATTGTTACAGATGATAAAACAAACGAAAAAGAAATTTATAAAGTAACCCGTGATACTTTTTTCTATAAACAGCAGACAAAGAAAAAAGGATTGTGGAGTTTTTTTGGTCTGAAATTTTTAGCACCTAAAAACTTTCTTTTTGAAAACATTCCGTTTGAACCCCTAAAAGAAGAAATGGAAACCTATGACATTTCCAGATATAGGAAATTAAATAAAGATGAACTCACTTACAGCTTTCAAAAAGACGAACAAAACATTCAAATTTTTGCTGGTGATATAAATACGCTGAAAGTAGAAAAAGGAATCAGCTATTTTGTAATTGTAGATGAAAAAAAGGGACAGCGTTTCATAGGCGACATATTATACAGAGAGAAATTTCTAAAACTTACGCCTTCGGTAAAACTGCATATCATTAAGCGCAAACAGGTTTCAAAAGAAATGGAAACCGATAAAAAGGGACGTACAGACAGATTGATTTATATTTAATAAATACCAAAATATGAAAGGAGCATTTTACAAACTGCCTATAGACTTTAACAGCGTCATGCAAAAAAAGGAGCTGGAAAAAACATCAATAGAACACTCTATCGCACAGCAGATTATTTTATTGGCTACAACCACATTTGGAGAATGTAAGTTTGATGAAACGTTTGGCTCAAAAATCTGGGAGATTGATTTTGATTTGCTGATGAATGAAAATACCCTCAAAGAAATCATTTCAAAAACAATGAAACAATCGCTTCTTTTTCATGAAAAAAGAATAAAAGTAAATGAACTGAAGGTAGAATTATCTGAAACAATGTATCTGGTTGATGATGTGAGCAGAGCTAAAAAGAAAGTTGATATTATAATTGAAGCCACTATTAAAAGTACAAACAGAGATTTTGATTTTAGAGGCTATTTTTTCGTTGGGCCTTTATCATATAAATAGATTTTTAGTAATATTTTTATATCATTTTATTTGAAAATCACAGTTTTTAATTTGTTAAATACTTGATAATTTGATTCTTATATATTGTAAATAAAATTTTATTAAATAAATTATTATAATAAGATTTTATTTATATATTTACAGCATAAATAAATAAATTAATAATTAAAAATTTTTCATTATGTCGTTTTTAACATCATTAACAGTAGCAGGAAAAGATTACAAAGTATTAAACGTAAGTTATGATTTAGCTCAAGAAACAGATGCTTCTGGGCGTCCATCTACGGTAACACGCGGAGGAAGAATCATGATCGAAGTTGAATCAACTGGAAGTACTGAATTATTTGAATGGATGACTAACAATTTCGAAAGAAAAGACGGGTCAGTAAAATTCATCAAACGTGATTCAAATGCTACTTTAAAAGAGCTAAAGTTTACAGAGGCTTACATGGTTAAGTACAAAGAAAACTTTGATCATAACAGTGAAAATCCATTAACTGAAACTTTTATGATTTCTGCTCGTAAAATTTCGATGGGTGGAGGAGAATTTGATAATGCTTGGGTATAATCCTTTGGACTTTATCAATCTTAATTAAACAAAAGGGAGTCCGATAACTGGACTTCCTTTTTTGTTTTCTATTTTGAAATATCCGGTCTTCAATTCGTAAAGCACTGGATTTTCGCACTTCCTAAATTAATCATCTAAACAAATCTACAAATGAGTTTTTTATCTAAATTACATATAGACGGAGAAGAATATAATGTTCTTGAATTTAATATTGGTTTTAAACAAGAAATTGATACAACAAGTAAACCTACCGGTAATGCAAAAGGCGGGGTTATAAGAATGATTATTGAAGCAAGTCAGAATAGCCATTTTTTATCATGGATGTTAAATGGTGATTTAACCAAAGACGGAAAAATTGTTTTTTACAGAAGAGATGCTTTAAGTAAAATGAAAGAACTTACGTTTACTAAGGCATTTTGTGTCGGTTATGATGAACAGTTTACAAGCACTACCGAAATACCAATGAGAATTACTATGGAGCTAGTAGCAAAAGAATTGACTTTTGGCGACGCTAAATTCTCAAACAATTGGATTGCTTTAGATTAATTGTTTAAAAGCTAATTAAAAACCCCAAGGACATCATTATGGCACATTTTTCAGAACAAGTACATATAACTATAGGAAGTTTTACCCAAAACGTTGTTTATTATGATTTAAAGCTATCTCAAAAAATGGCCGATCATCATCATTTTTCTTTTGTTTGGCAATATACAGGTAAAGCCGTAATTAACCCGGCAGATCAGGCTAAGGCTCTTAGAAGCTATCTTGGAGACGAAGTAATTTTTACTTTTAAAAGTCTTACCGGGATCAGATTAATGAGCAAAGGTATAATTACTGAACTTTCATCGATTGATGTTGATGGAAGCCCGGCAGGATTACACGTTTCTGGTGTAAGCCACAGTATTGTTATTGATGATATGAAAAAATCAAGAACATTTAAAGACCGCAGTATGGATGATATCGTATTGGGGATTTTTGCTGAAGGACCGGGAGAATTTTATCAAAGAGATTCTATTAAATCGACTTATCTTAAAGAATTTAAAAATCTTTTACAATATAACGAAACTAGTTTTGAATTTTTAAAAAGAATAGCAGCACGTTATGGACAATGGTTTTATTTTGACGGAATGCGTATGCAGTTCGGACAGACAAAAAGCAGCCAGACCAAGCTTATAAATGGAGCTTCATTACACAGCTTTAAGATACAAGCTAATATGGCTTCACATAAAATTTCGCTGAACGGTTATGATTATAAAAATGTAGCAACTTTTCGTGAGTCAGCACCTAAGACTTCATCAGGTAGTAAAGACAGCTTTGCCGCTATTGTAGGTTATAATCAGGGAACTGTAGCAAATTCTGATTTAAATAATGGGGCTTATACCGCAAATGCCACAAACAAAGACGAACTTGATGAAATGATAAAACTGCAGACTGCGGGCAGTGATGCCAACAGTGTTTATTACAGCGGTATTTCTTATTTTCCAATTGGTCTTGGACAGGTATTTACAATAGTAAACCAAACAGTAGCACATGAATTAATTGCTATTGAAGTTGTACATCATTCTCAGGTGCATGGAAATTATTCTTGTGAGTTTAAAGCAATTCCTGCAGATGTGTCAGCACCACACTATACAAATGTATTTGTTTATGGCAAAGCAGAAACACAGCCAGCACAAGTAAAAGATAATAATGATCCTGAAGGATTAGGACGTGTAAGAGTAGAGTTTTATGGTGCAAGCGGTACAGCAGTTACAGATTGGATAAGAATGGTGCAGCCTTATTCTGGTTCAGGAAAAGGATTTTATTTTGTTCCTGAAATTGGAGAAGAAGTTTTAATTGGTTTTGAAGGCAATAACGTGCAGAATCCTTATGTAATTGGTGCGCAGTATAACGGACAAGATTCAAGTGGTTATGCAGATGCACAGAATAATATTAAAGCGATTCATACGAGAAGTGGTCATGTAATAAAATTCACAGAAGATGAGAGCATCTTAATTGCTGATAAAAATGGTAATGAGATACTATTAGATACTGTTGGAGGCAACATAACTATTACAGCAAACAACACCATTAATCTAAACGCACAAAATATCAATTTTAATGCTTCTCAAAATATTACTGCTAATGCAGGAATGAATATTACAGAAAGTGCCGGAGCCGACAAAATGAGCATTGTAGGTATGATGCTTAATACTACTGTTGGAGGTGATCATATGCTTAATGTTACAGGAAACTTTATGGAAAACATCGAAGGAAATCTTGAATCTCATACGGCTAAAGAAAGGCAGGAAGTTGGAGTTAAAGGAATTGATACAAGCAGTGAAGGAGGGATAAATAAACACTCTAAAAAAGAAATGCAAATTAACAGCGCCGAAAAATCTAAATCTTACTAATGTATGAGCAGGGTTAGATTAGTTGGAGGTACTATAACAAAAACTACAGGCGGCGATCACAATATATATTCTGATGGTAATATTGTGTATAATTCTGGTAAAGTTGTTACCGAAACAAGTGATGCAGGGATTACTTACGGAGAACCTAAAAGTTCTCCATCTGTTTCAAAATTACATTTCGTTGACGGCTGGTGGGCTTTGGATAGAGAAGGACAGAAAAAAATAAAAAGAGCAGTACCAGGTATGATAGTTTTTTTTCATTTAAAAACTAAAGAAATCCCTAATGGTAATGCAGTATTTTTATCCTTGTTTGATGAAGACAATCATGAAAAAGAAGAAGGTCCAAATAAAGATGGCAGGAAAGATAAAGATGATGCGATTAAATTAATTAATACAAAATCAAAAAAACAAGTTCTTGTTGCCAAAGTAACAGATAATAAAATAGTACAAGAAATAAACTTAACAGGTTTAGGATCATTAATTGCTGAAGAACAGGATAAATGTTTAGAACTTTATTTTCGCTGCAGTTATAAAAGTGAAAATGTTCAATATCCAGCAGACAGGAAAAATTATCTGGAAGTAGGTTCCATAGTCATTGACCGCTACAAAATGCCGGGATTAAACAGTGATGGCTCAAAGATTGCTGACGATATGACCTACGGAAAAGGTGTAAAGCATATTGGAGAAGTATATTCTAATGATGTCCTTGAAAAATTTAAAAAAGAGTATGAAGAGGGAGGTTTTGATAATCAAAAGCATGCCTCTTTTTCACATCAGGACAATGTCGAAAATAAAGCCAAATACAGCAAAGAGGAATGCTATAAGACTAGTTACAAAGTTAATATTCCAATTATAAAGAAATTAATTCCGGAAATTTCAACAGGTTTAGATGTACGGTTATTTGATAAACTTTCTACAGAGAGTTTGTTTTGGGATTTTGAGCAGACAGCAACTTTATATTTTGCTTCTGGCGAGTTACAAGGAAATATTGAGCGTATGATTGCTAAATTCAAAAAAAATGAAGGTGGTGTTTATGAAGATAGAATATTAACTAAATATGTAAGTGATAATCCGAATACAAAAAAATATTGTATGAATGTTGAGGATTATATTGCAGAACAGTTAAAGCAAAATGTCGCTGATTTGAAAAAAGCAGAAGATGCTAAACCTTATTTCGGAAGTCCTGAAACCATAACGAGAAATCGAAAAACGAAGAATAAAGAGTATTTTACTAAACCAATGTATTCTTATGACAATTTAAGTAATGTAACAGGTGGTTTAACTATTGCTTTAAATGATATTTGGGCTGCAGAAGTACTTTTACAAGAATTAAAATTTGATAAAGACAACTATACAGGAAAATATCAAGTAACTCTATGGGATCATTTTGGACTTGATTTACCCGATATGGAAAAAGTTTTTAATATTATACCAAGTGTTGGAGAAACTTTTGTAACATGGTTTGTTTTACAGCATTTAAGAGGATACAAGCCTTTTATCACTAAAATGACTTTTGAAAGAACATTTTCTGGTAATATAAAGGAAGGTAAAAAAGAAAGAACAGACAAAAGGAAATCTGAAGAACGCGTAAAAGCACAAAAATGGGCAGAGGAAGAAAGAGCAAAAATGATGAGGGGGCCAAAATTTTAAAAAAGAATGAAAAAACTATTTTTTTTAATAATCATAACAGCATTTTTATCTTCTTGCCAGGAGAAGAAAGTTACGTTTGTAAATTTAGAAAAACACAGCGGAGAAGGTTTTTTTGACAGAGGAGATCGCGAAGGAGAAAAATTTATTTATAAAAGCATTTTAGTAGAGAATGCTCCTCATGGAGATAAAGAAATACTAGATATGCTTATTAAATATAAAAATCAAAATTTGAAAGATGCTGCTATAAACAAAGATGCTTATTCATTTACTGTTTTTCTTTACGAGAAAAATAATTCTACATCCTATTTCATTGAAAATGCAGATGATCCAGGCGGACTAACAAGTCAGGTTTTACAAGATTACTATTCAAAAAATGGTATTGGAGAAATTACGATTGATAAATGCGGAAATGACAAAGATTGGACAGCCAAAATTTCGTATTTTGATATGCAAAGAAATGTAAAAGATACTATTTTATACAATTGTAAGAATGATAAAAAGTAAAATCGTCCATGAGTTTTAATCACTTTTAAAATAATTAAATCTCCCCAAAGTAAATATTAAATTAATTGAATTAAAATTTCAGACAGATCCATTATGAGCAGAATAAGATTAGTTGGAGGTACTATAACAAAAACTACCGGAGGTGATCACAATATTTATTCTGAAGGTAATATTGTATATAATTCTGGTCAGGCTGTAACCGAGACGAGTGACACAGGAATTAAGTACGGAGATCCGAAAGATGCACCTGTAAAAGAAGTAAATGAAGCTGTTAAAGAAATTGAACTAATAACTAAATTAGATCAAGGTTCTGCAAATGATAAAACAGGTACATTTCAGGATGGAATGATTTTTGGCAAAGCATATCATTTTAAAGTTAAAAGTTATGTCAAGGATTCTCCCAAGAATAAATTTGATATAAAATGGATGTTAAGATATCATAGTTTAGCAGATAATTCATGGAAAGAAATTCCATTATCACAAAAGGGAGAGAGTTTAAAAATCACTATGAATGAAGAGGATATGTGTGGACGTTTTATATATATCCGTGCTTATGTTAAAGATCATAAAACTGAGGCTGAACTGAAAGTATGGAAACATAACAGATTTAGATGGTTTGACAGAATGCAGGTCGAAGAAGAAATAAAGGATAGAACTGATAATAATCAACCTTGGAAAATAGACCAGGCAGGTACATCTTTATGTGGAATGGCATGTATTTTTTATTTGTTTGCAAAGGAACAGCCAGCACAATATAAAAAATTTGCCAAAGAACTTTTTAGAACAGGTATTTCCTCAGTAAACAATTTCACAGTGAAACCTGATACTGAGATTTTAGAGAAAATGGTTAATAAATCAGGTTTTCCTATGAAAACATCAAATATGCCGGCAGTCGACTACATAACTATGGCTTCAACTAGAAATACAGATAATCCTAAATATAAGGGAGGAGATGAGGAATTTCAGGCTATTAATTGGCCTCCTTTAATGACTAAATTATCCGAAAAATTTCTTGGCTACAAAGATGTATATTCAAAAGGAATTTACAATCCGGTAAAACCTTTGGCTTATACAACTTTCGATATTCAAAAGAAAATTGATGATATCAATGAGCAATTTAATGCAGGTTATAAATTAATTTTAATGATAGATTCTGATCTAATTAGTGATGTGTGGGACGTTTCAGCACTAGACTTACATTGGGTAGTTTTAGAATCTCCAATAACATGGAATTATATTCCTGGTTTTTTTACTCCGAAGCAAGACGAAATAGATTTTAAAGTTTATACATGGGGAACAAATCCAAACGGAGCTTCTCGATATTTAAAAAAAGTAATATCTTCTTCCCATTTTATGAATAATTATAATGGTTATATTAAATGTAAATAAATGAAAAAAATAGTATCAATTTTATTAGGTGTTATTATTGTTTTTTTTGTTTTTCGCTACTGTTTTTTTAAAATACAAGATTATACAAATAGTAATCGTTGTAATTCATCTCAATTTATTGCAGATGGCGGAAGAATTTATATTTCTTTTTATAGAAATATAAGTAAAACGAAAATGGTAAAAAACTTTCAAATAATCTTAATTGGCAAAGATGGAAAAACTAAGAAAGTAGAATATAAAAGAATTAAAGATTCAGATAGTAAATATTACATCGAATCTAAAATTTTAAAATCGGATACTCTCATAATTGAAACAGAAGGAGATAAGAAATACAAATTTTTTGATTTTAAAAATACTGCATCAAAAATCAATGCAGGAAAGAATAGAGGCGAATATTATTGTAATCTTTATTATAAGGGTATTCCTTTTAACAAAGATTTTGAAGATAGTTCTGAGAATTTCGATACTATAAATGTTTTTCTGGAGTAGTTTTTATAAGAAATTTTTAAAAGCGGGCAGTGAAGGTTATAAAAAAATATCCCCGGCTGGTTCATTATTTATTTGGATTGTAATCATTATAGCGATTATATATATTATTTTATTAGCAATACTTTGGAATTCATCGACTGATAAAAGAGAAGATATTCAGCAGGTGAATGAATATCAAGTGCAAAACTTTAAAACAATTTTGTTTAATAATCAGTTTAATAAAAAAGTGTATGTAATTGTCAATTTCGAATACACTAAAGATGAGATAAAAAATAAAAATTTAAAAATTGTTGATTTTTATAATAAAACAGATTCTATACTATTAAAGCCAAACGAAAAGAACAGCATTTTCCTGCCAGTTTACAATAATACATTTGTTCGATTTCCAATAAATTTTAAAGTTACAGTCAAAGATTCAGTATTTAAGGTAATTAAAAGTTATGATGAAGAATTATTTTATAAAGAATCAAAATCAGAACCAAAAATTGAAAAAGTACAAGAAAAATACAAAGCTGACGAATGGGAATTAATAATTAAATAGTTGCTGATTGAAACAGAATCAAAAATATATACTACTGCCAGTTTTAATGATGCTGATAAATTGCAGCAAATTACAAAAATGTTATAGTGGATACGTGTATGATGAAACTTCAAGAAAACCAATAAACCGAGTATTTGTTAAGGAAAATTTCAGTCAGAATTTCAAATCTACATTTAGTAATGAAAAAGGATATTTTAAGATTGAAAATAATTTAGAGTCTATAGGGGACTTAATTTTTATTTGTGATGGTTATAAAACTGATACTATTGTTACAGTTTGGTCACAACATGGCGAAAATTTAAAGTATAGATTTATTAGAAAAGAATCTGACACATTGTATATGCAAAGAATAAAAAAATGAGACAAGATCGAATAAAAGACAGAGTGCTAAAAAGAGCGGCTAGATCATGGGGCTTTTCTGATGTTGAGATGGAAACATCATTTGATCCTGTTGTATCAATGATGCTTAATGCATTGTCTTACGAATTAGAAAAAGTAGCCCATGAACTCGAAGACTCTAAAACAAGAGTTGTAGAAAGAGTTCTGGAAATTATGTTTCCTGAAGTTACGGCAGGAGTAAAACCTGCAAGAGCCATTTTACATGCTTTACCAATAGAGAATGGTATGAAAGTTTCATTGCAGAACCAAATGTCGGCAAGTCGAAGAATTCATAATATTTACAATCCTTTAGCACCAATTACTAAAGAGATCGCTTTATCGCCAACGTTAGAAGTAAAGCTGTCTTCGGCAGAAATAAAATATGTAGCTTATGAACGCAATTTGTTCGAAATTTCGAATCTTTTTTATAAAGATGCCATACGAGATTACAAACATTCACTGCCTTCAGGTGTTGTGTTCTTAGGAATTGAATTAACGAATCCGAAAGTTGAAGAGATAGAAGATTTAATGTTGTATATCGACATTAAAAATACACATCAGAAAGAGATGTTTCATTACTATTTAAAGCAAATGAAATGCTTTCAGGATGATGTGCAGATTACAGTAGAAGAAGGCTATAATGTTCCTGTAAACAATATAGATATTGAGAATATTATCAACCGTAATTACACCCATTTGAGTGAAATTATGCAGGAGGTGAATGAATTCTATTTTGATAATTTCTATACCCTGAAAGGTTCTTTAAAGCACAAATCTATTAATGAATACAGCGAAGAATATAAATATTTTGAAGCTGTAACTAACAGAAATGACAATCCTATTATTTGGGTAAAAATGATTTTCCCAGAATCGCTGATTCCACAAATATTAGACAACGTTTCTTTTACAGCAAATTGCTTTCCGGTAATCAACAAAAAGAAACATATTATAAATAAAACACTTGGTAACTTCTTATCTTATATTGCATTAGAAACAGATAACAATATTTATCTTGATGTTGACACTGTTATCGATGGATTCAATAATCATTATGAGATAAAAGAATTTAAAGATGGTGTAATTGAAGAAGGGAATGCAGTATTACGAACAGGCGGAGTTTCCAGATTCGATTCCAGAAGCGCATCAGAATTGCTTCAAAATGTATTAGACTTACTAAAAGACGAAAGTTCTTCTTTTGCTGGTTTAGGTAAAGATTTTATGAACAGCTCTTTAGTCGAAATCAATCAGCTCTTAGCTTCTGTAGAACAGCAGGCAAGAGAAAGCAGCTTTTCTAAAAATAATGATCCTTATTTAATGATTAAGCCAAAGTTTGATGAATCTATAGGGAAATCATTTTCTATACATTACTGGTCAACATGTGCCGAAGAAGGAAATGATATAAAAGCAGGAACAGTTTTAGAGGCCAAAGATGACATGCTTTTTGTAAGCAAAGAGTCGGTGCTGATTACAAATACTGTTGGCGGTATGAACAAACAGAATAACAAAGACCGTATTTTAGCGTACAGAAATGCTTTGCTGACACGCGGCCGAATTGTAACATTTGCTGATATAAAAGCATTTGGATTTAATCATTTCAAAAGTTGTATAACAGACATTAGAATCGAAAAAGGTACACGAAAAGAAATCTCTGTAAAAGCTGGTTTCAGCCGTACAGTAGATATTCATCTGCAGGTAAACCCTGTTGAAAAAGATTATTTATCAGAAACAGAATGGGATTATTTATGTGATAGTTTTATGAAACAGCTCAAAAACAGATCCTCAAATGTGTTTCCTTATCGAATATTTGTAAATTAAAAAAAACGCTTCTCATTGAGAAGCGTTTTTTTGTTATTTTCTTTAATATACTTTCTCAATATTTTTTTCATCGAAAGAAATCCCGTCACAATTTTATTTAAACAAGAATTATCTTCATAATAAAAAATCCCTATTTCCTTGTTGTCAATATAAAATCAAGGCACTGTTATTTGGTGCTTTACTTTTTATGATATGTTAATATAATGTTTCATTTAAGAGGTGTTTTATTAATGTAAACGTAACCTTGCTGACCTACCCTCATTTCTAATTTTGGAGACATATTATTAAACAAACTACTGTTGTATATGTCATTCTTTAAAATTAAAAAACACCGTAAGAAAACCCTCCGCACAAGTTTTTCAGCCCCTATTTTTTTGCTCATCAATAATTCAAAAGAGAAGTATTATGTATAAAGGATATACAGACGAACAACTTGTCGAATTATTAAAAAAAGGCAAAGACAAAGCATTTGATGAATTGTACTTTCGATATAGAGATTTACTGGTTCGGTTTGTTTATGCAAGAATGAAATCGGTTCCAATATCAGAAGAAATTGTTCAGGAAGTTTTTACCACAATTTGGGAACGACGCACGACAATTCTAATTCAAAAAAGTTTTATGGCATACATTTATACTTCGGTACGTTACAAAACTTTAGATTACATAAAATCGCATTCTGTTACAGATCAGTACATACAGGAAGTTCTGGACAGAAATACCGTTACTCAAACTTATACCAATACTACAGAAGACTCTATTTACTATGAAGAGCTTCAGGATGCGGTTGACAAAGCTGCAGACTTACTTCCCAAAAAAGCAAAAGAGGTTTTTATTCTAAGTCGCATTAAACATTATTCTAATAAAGAAATTGCCGAAGAACTAAACGTCTCCATCGAAACAGTAAAGTATCATATAACCTATGCATTGAAATTTATGCGGACTTATTTAGGTGAATTTAATTGATACAAATTCTCGGACTCTAATCCAGTCAATTTTTCTTAACACAAGCGTAACCTGACGCGCCTACCCAAAATTTCAATTTCCAAGACATACTATTAAAGACATAAAGAAATTATAATGCCTGACAAATTACAAGAAGAAATAAAACATTTTTTAGACGGGAAATATTCTCCAAAAGGACAAGAAATGTGGAATAAATGGTACGATCGTACTAATGAATTTCCGGAGAATATAGAAATGATACAATCAGATCATTCCAAACTAAAAAAAGAATTAAAACAAATCAAGAAAACCAATACTAGAGTTTTTAATCTTGATTATAAAAACTGGACCGTTGCGGCCTCTTTAATTGCATTAATTGGGTTGTCAATGTTTTTTTACCAATCAACATTAGCAGTTGTAGAAACTAAACATTATGCAACAAAACCAGGCGAACGCGCAAAAGTAACTTTAAGCGATGGAACGCAGATATGGTTAAATGCAGGAAGCTTTTTAAAATATCCAAAAGAATTTAAAGGCAATACCAGAGAAGTGTATTTAACCGGAGAAGCTTTTTTTGATGTAGCCAAAGATAAAAAACATCCTTTTATAATTCATACTGATAAAATGGATACCAAAGTTCTGGGAACAAGTTTTAATGTTCAGGCTTATCCTGATCAAACCACGCAGGAAGTTTCGGTTTTAACGGGAAGAGTAAATGTAAAATCGACGGTAACAGAAGAAAATGTATATGTAACTCCGGGACAAAAAGTGGTTTTTAAATCAAAAAACAACAAGCTCCAGGCATTTAAGGATATTCCGGTAAACACCATTTCGTTATGGCGTAAAAACATTATGGTTTTTGAAGAAACACCTTTACCAGAGGTAATTGCAACTATAAACCGGAATTATAACGTTGCAATTGAAATTAAAAACAAGAACCTAAACACACTCAAAATAAATGCCTATTTCAAAGAACTCTCTGCAGATCAGGTAGTGGCTTTGGTATGCAATATTGTAAACGCCGAATACAAAGTAGAAGGCGGTGTGTATAAAATACAATAGGTTTTTGTAAAAGTAAAAAGTGAGAAATAAAAGTGAGAAAATCTGAAATCCAAAGTCTAAAATCTAAAATTAAAAAACTATGAATGAAAAACAAAAGCGGTACGTCGTAAAGTTTCAAAGCATTAAAAAAGCTATGTTGGCAAAAGTAATCTTATTTATTGCTTTGTTTTTTACCGGATTAATAAACGCCGGAAACATTGATTTCGATAAAAAACTAACTTTAAAAGTAGAAAATGAAAGTTTAAAGAATGTTTTTCAAAAAATTGAAAATCAGGCTAATGTACATTTTATGTACGAATCCAATCAAGTTAATACCAACCAAAAAATCAGTCTAAAACTTACTAATGTTACGCTTGAGCAGGCATTAGACAAAATATGCGGTAATTTTTCGCTTAAATATGAAATTGTAAGCAACAATATCGTTATCAAAAAAACACAGAAAATAGCTTCTGCAGATGATCAAAACAAAATTATAGTTTCCGGAACCGTTTATGGCGGAGACGATAATATGCCGCTGCCAGGTGTTGGAATTAAAGATAAAGGTTCTAATGCAGCGGGAACGACAGATTTCGACGGAACTTTTAAAATCGAAATCAACGCATCTGAAGCTAATTTAGTTTTCTCGTATGTAGGATATGTTACGCAGGAAGTAAAAGTAAGCCAGACAAGCACTATTACAGTAAAATTACCAGCCGATATGAAACAGCTTCAGGAAGTTGTAGTAATGGGTTATGGAAGTGTAAAAAAGAACGAAGTTCTGGGAGCTGTAGGTTCTGTTTCTATGAAAGAAACTTCTAGCAGAACTTACAATAGTGCAGCCGAATTATTGCAGGGAACTGTTGCGGGTGTTACGGTTATTAATGACGGTGGTGACCCAACTGCATCGCCAACAATCAATATTCGTGGTATTGGATCTTTAAATGCTGAAACTCCGCTAATCGTTTTAGACGGAATTATTTACAGCGGTTCATTGAATACTATTAACCCAAATGATATTGCTTCGATAAGTGTTTTAAAAGATGCGGCATCGGCGGCGATTTACGGGGCAAGAGCTTCTGGAGGGGTAATTTTAATTACTTCGAAAAAAGGAATCTCAGACAAAATTAATGTTGATGTCAATTTTCAGGGAGGTTTTCAAAATGTAGCAAAAAAACTGGAGGTTTTAAATGCAGCAGAATACGCTGATGCAATGAATACAGCTCGTGATAACGCAGGATTACCAAGAATTCCGGCTTTTGATCCCGCATTTGAACCAACTGCAAGAACTACAAAAACAAACTGGATGGATGAAATTTTCCGTACAGGACAAATAAACGATTTATCGATTTCTGTAAACGGAAGAACTGAAAAATCTAATTTCTTTCTTTCTGGAAGTTATAGAAAAAATGAAGGTATTTTGCTAAATACTTATGGAGAGCGTTATACAGTTAGAGCGAATTCATCTTTTAAACTGGCACCTAATTTTACAATTGGTGAGAATCTTTCGTACTCATTAACAGATGGACAGACAGCTAATACTTCAAGTTCGTATACAGGAGCAATTCAAGCGGCAATTTTGTATCCGCCAAACGCAACTATTTACAGAGAAGACGGTTCAGGACAATTTGGAGGAGTTCCTGAAAAATATATTGGTTCTTATGGAGACGTTATCAATCCGGTAGCGTATTTGAAAAGATTAGACAATAAAAATCCAATTTCTACTATTTTGATTAACCCTTATGCAGAATGGGAAATTGTTCCGGGCTTAAAAGTAAAATCTAACTGGGGATATACCAGAATTCAGGATAATGCAACAGATTTTACGGTAAAAGTTACAGAGCCGGGAAAAATATTTGATTTCAATAGGTTGACATTGAAAAACTTAACCGTTACGGATTTATTAAGCGAACAGACTATTTCTTATGAAAAATCATTTGGAAAACATAATCTTAAAGCTTTAGCGGGATATACATATCAGGAAACTAAAAAAGATTTTTATACTGTTGAAGGAACTGGTTTTGATAACGAAGATCCATCACAGCGTTATTTATTGAATGCAAAATTAATTCAGCAGACAGGAGCCGGAAGATCAGATGAAATTATTTCTTCTTATGTGGGGAGAATCAATTACGATTTCAATCAGAAATATTTAATCTCAGGAATTGTTCGTCGTGACGGAACTTCAAAATTATTAGAAAATAACCGTTGGAAAGTATATCCGTCAGTTTCGGCAGGATGGTTAATTTCTGAAGAAGAATTCATGAAAGGTCTAAACCCAATTGTAAGCAATTTAAAATTACGTGCAAGCTGGGGACAAATAGGAAATTTAGGAAACCTTGGACCCTATCAGTTTAGTGTGCCTTTGGTGCAGACTCAGGCTTTAATTGGAGCAGTGCCGTCAATTAATTATGGTTATGCTGAAAGCGAATTATCAAACCCGAATTTAAAATGGGAAAGTTCTGAACAGACCAATATCGGTTTAGACTTCACAATGCTGAATAATACTTTGGTAGGATCTGTTGATGCTTATGTGAAGAAAAACAAAGACATGTTGGTTCGTGACCAATTACCGGGAGTTTCAGGAACGCCGCAAGGAAGAATTGTTAACTCTGGAGATGTTGAAAACAAAGGAATTGAGGTTAGTTTAACGTACCAGAAAACCCGCGGAGAATTTAAATATGATGTTACTGCAAATGCCGGATTCTTAAGCAACAAAATTGTTTCCATTAAAGACGATTTGAATTCATTAGAGCCTCTGGGTTTAAGCAGAGTTCGTAGTTTACCATTAGCTAATATCTATCAGGTTGGAAGCCCGGTTGGTGCTTTCTATGGATATGAAACTGACGGTTTATTCCAAAGTAATGAAGAAGCAAAAGCGTATGTAAACAAAGATGGTGTGGCATATCAGCCAAACGCAGTTGCGGGAGATATCAAATTTAAAGATGAAAACGGCGACGGAGTAATCAATAACAGCGACAGAAAAGTATTAGGAAGTCCGTTTCCAAAAACAACTTACAGCTTAAATGCTAATTTCAGATACAAAGGTTTTGATATGAATATCTTTTTCAGCGGTGCTGCAGGAAACAGTGTTTTTAATGCTGTAAAACATACAGGTTTAAACGCTTCTTTCCCAGGGTACAACTTATTAGCTGATTCTAAAGATGCTTGGTCGCCAACAAACAGAGATACAAATGTTCCGGTTCTCTCATCGACAGATAACAATAACAACTTCGGGCGTATTTCAGATTTGTATATTGAAGATGCATCTTTCTTAAGATTAAAAAATCTTTCTCTTGGATATACAATTAAAGAAAGCTGGTTAAACGGAAAAGCAAAATTAAGATTCTTTATTTCTGGACAAAACCTATTTACAATTACTAAATATTCTGGAATGGATCCTGAAGTAGGACTTAAAAACTTTGGAATGGATTTAGGCAGATATCCGCTTTCACGTATTTATATGACAGGTGTAAACGCAACTTTTTAAAAAATAAAAACAACACACAATGAAAAAAATAAGTCTTTTATTATTGAGTTTTACGCTTTTAGTCGGCACAACGGCTTGCGAAAGCGAACTTGATGTTGTACCGCAGGGAGCACCTTCGAGCGGGAATTTCTGGAAAACTCCGGCAGACGCAAAGGCTGGTGTAAATTCTATTTACGCTTTGTATTCTGATGATAATATGTACGGCCGTGGTTTCTTTTGGCTGAACAATGCCAGCGATGACATCGGAACAAAACCAAGACAAAACGCAGAACGTATTAAAAACTTTATTGTTGACGGTGCAGAATCAGATACCAAAGATATCTGGAGAATTCACTACGAAATCATGAAACGATGCAACGACGTTATTCGTAACATTCCAAATATTCCTTTGGATGAAAAAACAAGAAACGGAATGTTGGGCGAGGCTTATTTCAATCATGCAGTAATGCATTTAGAATTGGCTTATCATTATGGAGACGATCGCGCGGGAATTCCAATTCAGGACAGAGAAAACCCAACAAACGTTTACGTGCCGCGTGCTAAAAACGTTGCAGAAAACTACGCATATATCGCAGCCGATTTAATTAAAGCTGCTGATTTACTGCCTTATTTTAATGAACTTTCAGCAGATAATTACGGGCGCGCTCATAAAACTGCCGCATGGGCTTATTTAGTTCGTACGTATTTGTATGCAAAAGACTGGGACAATGCTATAAAATATGCCAATATGATTGTAGCAAGCGGTAAACACAAACTGCTTGATAATTTTGAAGATGTATTTAAAATTAAAAACAACTGGTCAACTGAATATATCTGGTCTGTAACATCAAGTGCCGAAAATACCTCTTTGGGTTCTATTTTTCCGGGAGTTTGTTTAGAAGATAAAGGCTGGGGAGTTTACAACGGCTGGGGAAATTTTTATCCAACAAAAGAATTGTTTGATACCTATGATCCAACTGATAAAAGAAGAAGCGCTACAATACTTCAAAAAGGCGATAAGTTTGTTTATTTTGGAGAAGAAGTAACTTTTAACGAAGGTGCTCATATTGTAAGCTCAAGTAACAGAACAGGTTATCAGTTTAAAAAATACATGGAGCCGTTTAGTTATCCAAAAACGACTTCAGGAGGAATTGATATTCGTTATGTAAATGCCAACGGAGACAAACCTTCAACAGCTTTAAACGTACCGCTTTTGCGTTATGCCGATGTAATTTTAATGCTGGCTGAAGCAAAATTAATGAAAGGACAAAATGCCGATACAGAAATCAATATGATTCGTCACCGTGCCGGTCTTGGAGATCTTTCTGGAGCAACCATGACCGATTTAAAAAGAGAAAGAAGATGTGAGCTGGCAGGTGAGTGGACTGATCGTCATTTTGATTTAGTGAGATGGGGAGATGCTAAAGAAACTTACGCAAAACCATTGCATCATTACGATGGAAGTGTAATTTATCCGGCACGTAATTTCAATCCTGCAATTCACCACGTTTGGCCAATACCGCCAGATGAAATTGCAGTAAGCAAAGGCGCTTTGACTCAAAACCAAGGCTGGTAATTAACCAAAAGTAGTTTAGTTTGTTGTTTATTTTTTTTACGCTGCAGACTTGTTGTGGAGTCTGCAGGCAGTAAAAAAATATTGACAGCATTTAATATCATAAAAACCAGTCTTTTTTAAAGGACTGGTTTATGTTTTCGAATTAATTTCTAAAAGTTACCTACGGCTTTAGAAAAATAAAACCCATTTTCGATGAAAAAAATAATCACCCTTTTTTGCCTCCAGCTTTTTGTATTCGCGCAGGCGCAGGAATACACATCATCAAATATTCATTCTCATAACGATTATGCCAGTGCGCTTCCGTTTTACGGAGCTTATTCTCACGAAGCTGGTGTTATTGAGGCCGATGTATTTTTAGTAAACAACGAATTGTTTGTTGCTCATACATCAAAAGAAATTGCACAGCATAATACATTAAAAAGTATGTATTTGGAACCGCTTTCTGCTAAATTAAAGAATCTGGGTTCAAAAGCATATCCAGGCAATAAGCCTTTAATTTTAATGATCGACATTAAATCTGATGCCGATTTGACTTTAAAAGTAATTGCACAGCAGTTAAAAACTTATCCTGATATTACAGTAAATAAAAACATAAAAGTGGTTATTTCAGGAAACAGACCAAACCCTGCACAATGGAAAGACTATCCGGAATTTATTTATTTTGACGGAAGACTGAATGAAAACTATACTACAGATCAATTAGCAAGAGTTGAAATGATCAGTGAAGATTTGCATGAATTAACCGTTTGGAACGGAAAAGGAGTTCTAACACAAGCCGATTTAGAAAAAATCCAGTCAACGATTAGAAAAGTTCACAATCAGAATAAAAAAATACGATTTTGGGCTACTCAGGATAATGTAAATACGTGGATGACTTTAATGAACCTCAAAGTTGATTTTATAGGAACAGATAATGTGGCAGAATTAACGCATTTCATAAACAATATCAAATCGACATTTTATCAAAATACGGAGTTTCATGAAGCGTATATTCCTAAAAATACATTGGCTTTCGCCAAAAAGAAACCAAAAAATGTTATTCTTTTAATTGGAGACGGAATGGGCTTAACGCAGATTTACTCTGGTTACACAGCGAATAAAGGACAGTTAAGCCTTTTTAATATTCCAACTCAGGGATTTTCGATAACCAAGGCATCAGACAGTTATATTACAGATTCTGCAGCAGGCGCAACGGCAATGGCAACAGGGCATAAAACCAACAACAGATTTATCAGCGTTGACGAAAGCGGCAAACCATTAGAATTAATTACACAGCAATTAGCTAAGAAAAATTACAAAACCGCTATTATTTCGACAGGAAATATTACAGATGCTACTCCGGCCGCTTTTTATGCACATCAGCCGGAAAGAAGTTACAGTGAACCAATTGCTTTTGATTTCCTGAGTAATCCATCGGATATATTAATTGGAGGCGGAACAAAAGAGTTTAAGGCCAGAAAAGACGGAAAAGATTTGTCTAAAACCCTGATTGAAAAAGGATATACTTTCTCTGATAAATTCAGTTCTTTGGATACAATCAAAAACAGCAGATTTGTGGTTTTAGAAGATGCAGCAGTAGTTTCTATGAAAAACGGAAGAGGTGATTTTTTAACCAAATCATTTGCCAAGACAGTCAATACTTTTTCTAAAACAAAGAATCCGTTTTTCATTATGGCCGAAGGTGCTCAAATCGATTACGGCGGACACAGCAATAATGTAGAATATGTGGTTCGCGAAATGCTTGATTTTGACAAACTAGTAGGGCAGGCGATGGAATTTGTAGACCATAATCCAGAAACACTTTTAATTGTAACAGCAGATCACGAAACAGGCGGATTATCTTTAATTGACGGAAGTATCGAAAAAGGTTATGTTCACGGAAGTTTTAGTACAAACGATCATACAGCAGTTCCGGTTCCGGTTTTTGCTTACGGAGCAGGTGCTCAAAACTTTTCAGGAGTGTATCAAAACACAGCGATTTATACGAAGATTTTAGAATCGCTTTCAATAAAATAATTCAATATTTTTCAAATAAAAAGCCCTTGTTAATGCAGGGGCTTTTTGTTTATATTTTCGATAATAAGATCAATTCGCTGTTGAAGTGTTAAATCGCCTGAAATCTTTAAAACAGGGAAATCAATAGAATTTAACCAGTTTTCATGAGCTTGAAAATTTCTGCTGGCAATTCCGATGTTGTTATCATAATCTGCAGCCCATTCCATAAAGTCTTCAAACTGTTTTATGCGGTCAGGATTGGTATAAATTACATTTCCATATCGTTCAAATTCTCTTTTTTTCAGTCTTTCCATTCTAATTTGCGGCGGAATCCATAAATATACAACCAAATCAAAATCAGGAAAAACATTTTCTCCCCATTGAAAAATAGAACCGCCCAAAATCCAATTCTCAGAATTTTCAAGATCCGATTTTATTTTAGAATTTCTTTCTTCAGGATTTCTCCTTACAGTAAATGGAACATCTGATTTTTCCCAGAAATAGTCATCACTGTCAAAATATCTATAAGCAAGTTTTTCTGCTAATGCATTTCCTGTTGTGGTAACACCGCTTCCTGATGCACCAAAAATATGAATCTTCATTTTTTATAAATATTTAGCGGGTCAATATTACAAAACTTTTCAAAGCAGTTTAGTCAAAAAAATCATGTTTTGTATTAAAAAAATACCTTCAAAAATCGGTTGTAAATTAGCTTCTTCATTATACTATTTAGTTTGATTAAAAATTACCTGAATACAGGTAATTTTTTGTGTTAATTAATTGATAATTAAATTTTTAAGTTTTGTTGTTTTTGATTTAACAAAACAAAAGAAATGTTTTTCCTACTTTTATGTCGATTTTTTAACAAAAGGTATCTTCTTAAAATACTGGCACTTAAACATTAATCTATGAAGAGAAAACTACTTATTGGATTGCTATTTCTGTTTAGCAGTCTATCTTTATTATCGGCCAAAAACAATTTAAATATTCCCATTCCGGATTCAGAATATCAGGCTTTGGTAGATTTTTATAAAGCTGCAGGCGAAGCCAACTGGACCAATAAATGGAATACGAGAGAAAATAATCTGCATGAAGTGCCATGGTATGGCGTAACGGTAGAAAACGGACACGTTACTGCTATCGATCTTAACAATACCAGTAACATTTCTGGTTCTATTCCAGCTTCATTTGGTAATCTGAAATATCTTAAATCGCTTTCTCTGTATGGAGGCGGTTATGCAAAAGATTTCAGCACGACAGATTTAAATGTTTTTTCAGAATTAGAAGCATTAGAAACGCTGGATTTAAGATACACCAAGTTAAAAGGCATAATTCCAACATCGTGGTCAAAATTAAAAAAGCTTCAAACCCTTTATTTAAGTAATAATAACATTACTGGATTATCAGCAGGGTTTGGGCAGATGGAAAGTCTTGTAACTGTTGATCTTTCTCAAAACCAGATTACAACTTTAATTAAAGAACTAGAGAATTTAAAGGCTCTTAGAAACTTAAATGTAACCTATAATAAAATTGCCACAGTTACAGCTTTACTGCCTAATACAGTAAGTCTTAGTATACAGAATCAGACACTTGGTCTTGAAAATATAACCTATAGAGGAACCGACTTAAAAATAGACAATCTGCCTGGTGTTGTTTCATACAGCAGGGTAAAAAATGATTTTACCGCCAGGCCAAAATTTGCTGTTTATGTGAGAGGATATGAAATTGCCAATAATATTGCAATGTCTGCCGACGGAAGTATCACAATTTCGGCATCTTATCTTTCTTCTTTAAAAAACGGTGATGAGGTTTACCTCTATCAGCAATACGATTATGACACAGGAGCTGTATCGAATTACAGCCGAATTTATTTTACGAATGTACAGGTTAACCAGCCGGCGGTTTCATCAATAGAATATCAGGCATTAGTTGATTTTTACAATGCTATGGGCGGCAGTAACTGGAATTACAAATGGGATATTAACGAAAACAATTTGAATCAAGGTGCATGGACAGGTTTAAGTATCGAAAACGGACATGTTACAGGTTTAGATTTAGGAAATACAAGCAGTGTTTCGGGGTCAATTCCGGCTTCATTTGGAAATTTAAAGTATTTAAAAAATCTTTCGCTTTATGGTGGAAATTATTCAAAAAACCTAAGCACAACAGATTTAGGCGTTTTATCTGAATTGCAATCGCTTGAAACATTAAATTTAGAATATTGCAGAATTTCGAGTGCAATTCCGTCTTCATGGAGTAAATTAAAAAAACTAAAAACCATCATTATATCTGGTAACACTATTGCAGGACTGCCTGAAGAATTGGGCGAAATAGAAAGCTTAGTTACATTAGAGGCAAACAACAACCAGATAAAATCGATTCCTGCTTCAGTAGGAAATCTGGCGAATCTGGTTACCCTGAATTTATCCTACAACCAGATTACGACATTAGTAAAAGAACTGGAAAATGTAAACACGTTAAGAACATTAAACATTAACAGCAACAGTATATCGGTTATTTCTGCGTTGTTAAGCAGTACGGTTAATTTAAATCTTACTTCTCAAAACATAAATGTTGAAGGCATTATTTACACAGGTTCTGATTTAAAAATAGAAACACTGCCAAATACAACGTATTACAACAGAACCAAAAATGATTTTTCTTCCAGAAGAAACTACTATGTATACGTGGGAGGAAATCAGGTAGGAAATCTTATCACAGCAACGGCAGACGGAAGTGTTATAATTCCGGCATCTTATTTATCCTCATTAAGAACAGGAGATCAGTTTTATTTGTATCAAAATTACGATTATAACGAAGGAGGTACTGCCCATTATTCAAGAATCAATTTTGTAAATGTAAAAGTAGAGCAGCCACAAATCCCGGATGCAGAATATCAGGCTTTGGTTGATATTTACAATGCCATGGGAGGTGCAAACTGGAACAACAAATGGGATGTTTCATCAAATAATCTGCATGAAGGAGCTTGGTATGGCGTGAGCATTGAAAACGGACATATTACAGGATTAAGTTTTAATAATACCTGGAACGTCTCAGGAACAGTTCCGGCTTCTATAGGCAATCTTAAATATTTAAAAAACCTTTCATTCTATGCAGGAAGCTACAGCAAAAATTTAAGCACAACCGATTTAAACGTTTTTTCTGAATTAGAATCTTTAGAAACTTTAGATCTTCAATACAGCAGAGTAAAAGGTGATATTCCGGCTTCTTGGAATAAACTAAAAAAACTAAAAACAGCCTATTTAGGTTATAATACTTTAACTGCTTTACCAGAAAATATTGATGCTATGGAAAGTCTTGTAACTCTTGGAGTACAAGGAAACCAGTTAAAAAGCATTCCGGTTTCTATAGGTAATCTGACTAAACTTGTAACTTTAGAATTATCAGATAACCAGATAGAAGTTCTTATAAAAGAACTGGAAAATATTAGCACGCTTAGAACTTTAAATCTTCAAAGTAATAATATAAAAGATGTCAAAGCATTGCTAAACAGTAATGTAAGTCTAAATCTTCATTATCAAAATATAAATGTAGAAGGACTAATTTATACAGGCGTAGATTTAAAAGTCGAAACACTGCCTAATCCTGTTTATTACAACAGAACAAACAACGATTTTACAGCCAGAAGATCCTTTTCAGTATATGTAGGAGGAAATCAGGTGGGCAGTACAATTACTGCAGCCGAAGACGGAAGCATTGTAATTCCGGCATCTTATTTATCGTCTATTAAAACCGGCGATTTGTTTTACTTGTATCAGCCTTATGATTATTATAACGGAAGTGTTACTAATTATTCAAGAATCAACTTTGTAAATGTAAAAGTAGACCAGCCAAAAATTCCGGATGAAGAATATCAGGCATTAGTTGATTTTTATACTGTTATGAATGGTACAAACTGGACGAATAAATGGAATGTTGCCGAAAACAATCTTCATGAAGGTGCATGGTATGGGGTAAGTATTGAAAACGGACATATCTCAGGACTTAACCTTAACAATAACAGTTCGGTAAGAGGAGCGATTCCGGCTTCGATTAAAGATTTAAAATACCTTAAAACTTTATCTCTTTACGGCGGAAGTTACAGCAAAGACTTTAATACCACAGACTTGGCAGTTTTATCTGAACTTGAAAACCTGGAATATTTAGATTTAAGATATACCAAAATTAAAGGTGATATTCCTGCTTCATGGAACAAATTAAAAAAGGTAAATACACTTTATCTGGGTTACAACGCACTTACGGCTTTGCCGGAAGATTTTGGAGGAATGGAAAGTCTGGTAACAGTCGATTTGGCTTCAAACGAAATAAAAGTAATTCCGGCTTCGACAGGAAATCTGGCTTCTTTAAAAACTTTAGATTTATCGTATAATAAAATTGAAGTGCTTATTAAAGATTTGGAAAAAAACACAGCTTTAACGAGTCTGAATTTATCAAATAATAAAGTTGGCGTAATTCAGGGAATGTTGACAAACCGTGTAAGCTTGAATTTAAATTATCAGACTTTAAGCGTTGAGAACTTTTTATATGAAGGAACCGATGTTAAAGTAAGCAATCTTCCAAGCACTATTCTTTACAATAAATCAAGCAACGATTTTTCTGCACAAAGACCCTTTAGATTGTATGTAAAAGGAGAGCAGATAGGAAGTAATATTACAGTTGCCAGCGACGGAACAATTACAATTCCGGCAGATTATCTGGCAACTTTAAAAACCGGAGATGAATTGTATTTATATCAGCCTTATGAAGGATCTGAAGCTTCTCCAAACTACTCCAGTGTATATTTTACGAACGTAAAAGTAGATCAGCCAAAAATTCCAGATGCAGAATATCAGGCTTTGGTAGATTTCTATAATACCATGAATGGGGCAAACTGGAACAATAAATGGGTAACGGCAGAAAACAATCTGCATGAAGGAGCGTGGTATGGCGTAAGTATTCAAAACGGACATATTACAGGATTAAACCTAAACAATAATTCGAATGTTTCTGGAGCAATTCCGGCATCGTTTACCAATTTAAAATATTTAAAAAACCTTTCTTTATTTGGAGGAAATTATACAAAAAATCTAAGCACAACTGATTTAGGAATTATTTCAGGCCTTGAATCTTTAGAGATTTTAGATCTTAGATATACAAGGTTAAAAGGTGTTATACCATCGTCATGGAGCAAACTGCAGTCTTTAAAAACGTTGTATTTAAGTAATAATAACATTGAAGATGCAGATGAAGCTCTGGCACATTTACCGCTTTTAAAAACAGTAGATTTTAGTTATCAAACCATTACAATTCCAACTATCGAGGTAGGAGCAAACGAACTGGTTATAAACCTGCCGGTTTTATCAACATTTTTGTTTAATTCAAACGGAGGTGTTATTAATAATAAAAACTATTTTACACTTTACATCAATGGTGTCAATAAAGCTTCGAATTATTCTAACAGTGAAGGAAAATTAATTTTCAAAGACATTGCTTTATTTGGAATTAAACTGACTGACAAAATCAGCATTCAGCAGAATGATGGTACAGCGCAGCAAACTACTATTAATTATACTCAGGTAGTTTTTGGAAAACCATTAACAGATGAAGAATTTGAGATTTTGAAAAAAATCTACGCGAGTACAAACGGAACACAATGGACTCAGAAATGGGATATTTCACAAAATAAACTTCATGAAGTAAGCTGGTACGGAGTAGGAACAAAAGACGGACACGTTGTTTCGTTGAGTTTATCTGCCAATAATCTATCGGGATCCCTTCCTGCTGAGTTGTCTGATTTAACATACTTAGAAACTTTAAACCTGCAGTCGAATGCCATTGAAGTTTCTCTGCCGTCTGATTTAGGAAGACTTACAAACCTGAAAACACTTAATTTACAATCGAACAAATTTACAGGAACACTGCCGGTTTTATCGGGAATTTCAGGATTGAAAAAACTTTCAATTGCTGGAAATGCTTTCAAGGGAACAATTCCTGGACATTTCAATGATTTCGAAAATATCGAACAAATTGATCTTTCAAACAATGGTTTTGATGCTTTAGAAAGACCATTTACTTACGATCTGGCTAAAGTTTACATTAATTTAAGAGGACAGGTTATTGCCAAAGATGAATATCTTTATTTAAAAGGCGACGAAATAGTTGTAGATCTTCCAGCAATTACAACTTATAATGAAACCACTCAGGATTATTCAGGACAATACCAGTTTGAACTGCAGGCTAATAATTTCAAAATTTCTGAAGCCACAGTTTCAGGTAATACCATAACATTCCCAAATATTTCTGTGGCGGGTATTCCTGCGGGTGCAAAAATTGCGATTTGGCAGAAAAACGGAACTTCGCAGGGAACTTATGTTCAGTTTAAAGGAATTGCCGATGGTTCTGAAACACCTTTAATTGTTGAAGAATATGATGCTTTAGTGGCATTTTTCCAAAGTGCAGGCGGAACAGGATGGAAAGAAGTCTGGGATACATCATTAAATAATCTTCATGAAAAGAAATGGAAAGGTGTAACGACAAACGACGGACATGTAATATCGATTAATCTTCCTGATAACAACTTAACTGGAAATATCAGCCCGGAAATTGGAAAATTCAGCGAACTGCAAAACCTAAATCTGGCTAAAAATAAACTAACAGGAACAATTCCTGAAAGCGTATCAAAAGTAACCAAACTAAAAACAGTTGACCTTTCAGAAAATGAACTGACTGGAATTGATGATGCGTTTTTACCAGCAGTAAGTTTTAAAATCGACCGTCAGAAAATTAATTTGGGAGAACTGCCTTTAACATTAAATGCTGTTTTAAAAGATCAAAAAATCAACCGTTACGATCATACCAATTCGATTTTTAATACCACTCAGTCGTATAACATGACTTTGAAAGATTATTTCCAAATGGTTACAGTTACTGAAGACGGCATTAAACTGACCAATATTTTAAGCGAATGGAATGTGCCAAACAACCAGACTTTAGAATTAAGACAAATCGCCGGATCTGCCAGAAACAGTGTACTAACGTATACCATAACGTACAGAGAAGGAGATTCTAATTTAGACGGAATTGTAAATATTCTGGATATTCAATCGACTTTGAATTATACATTAAGCCAAAAACCAAAATTCTTTAATTATGGTGCTGCCGATATCAATAAGGATAAAAACCTAAACGTACTGGATATTATTTCATTGATTAATAAAATCCAGTCCGGAACACTCGAAAATCCAGCGAGCGCAAAACGTATGGCTTTTACGGGCAATGAAGATGTTGTTTTAAGTATTGAAGATAATACGCTTTATATCGACAATCAGTCAGTTTCGACAGCAGCATTTGATATTCGCTTAAAAGGCGGCAGCAAAGCACAGACAGAAGAGCTTCTTTCTGGTTTGGGTTACACGGTTTCAGTCGCAGAACGTCAGGGCGAAATTAGTATTGTAGGTTTCTCTATGGATAAATCACTTTCAGGAAAACAGGCCATTGCAAAAGTATCGGCTCAAACAGAAATTTTATCTGCTATGATTTCAAATACAGAGGCAAACGCATTGACCTATAAAATTTCGAAAAATTTAGGTGTTGACGATAGTAATAAAGACAATGCAATTGCGCTTTCAAATTATCCAAATCCATTTACGGATCAAACTGTAATTCAATATCATTTACCTGAAAATGCAGACAAAGCAACACTAAAAGTTTTTGATACAGCCGGAAGAACTGTTTACATACAGTCTGATCTTGATGCATCACAAGGAAATCATGAATTTACTTTTCAGCGAAGAGATCTTGCATCGGGAATCTATTTCTATACCATCGAAGTACAAAATGGAGCAAAACCTGCCATTTTTAAAGGAAAAATGTTAATACAATAAACTCACCAAAATGATATCTAACGAATTGAAAACAATGAAAATAAAACCTTTTTTGGTCTTTATCTTCCTATTTTTAGGAACATTCATGCAGGCGCAGAATAGTTTAAAAGTATTAAACGCATCTGCCGGACCTGGCGAAAAATCAGCTGTTGTAATTGATTTGGCTAATGCCGATGAAGTAGTAGGAGCTGAGTTTACGCTGACTGTTCCGCAGGGATTAATTGTAAGCGAAAAAGACACTAAAATTATTGAAAGCCGTAAAGGCGATCATGCCATTTATGTAAATATCGAAAAAAATAATCCGCGAAATTATCACTTTATAGTTTTGTCGCTTACAAGCACATCTTTTAAAGGAAACAGCGGTGCTTTATTAGAAATTCCAATCGAAATCCCGTTAAATTATACATCGGGACAAACACACAATTTAGATTTATCTGGCGTTGTTTTAAGTTCTAAAAATGCGGTTGACATTGGTTCAAATCACGTAAACGGAAAACTGACAATCGCAAATGCACAATATCCGGATTTAACGATTTCCGGAATCACTACGGCCGAATCTAACATTACTCCAGATGGAAAAATTAATGTTTCATGGAAAGTTGACAATATTGGAGATCGTGTTGCTTCTGGCGGATGGATCGAGCAGGTAAGTATTGTTTCTGATCAAACCGGATTAGAATACAATCTGGGAACTGTATCTTATAATGAAGATTTAGATAAACAAAAATCAATAAGCCGAAATGCAGCATTTAACCTTCCTAAAGTTTTAGGGATTGAAGGAAACGTTAAAGTCAAAATTAATATTATAGCAAATACCGCAGTAAAAGAACCTGAGTCTTTAAAAACAAATAATAAAGCTACTGCGGCAAGTTCAATTTTACTTGAAAAGCGTTTGTTTTTAACTTTAGATAAAAAAACTATTGATGAAAATTCAAATGAAGTTATCAGAGCAACGCTGACGCAAAGCGGTGACAGAAGCAGTGATAAAACGTATACTTTAGTGGCTTCTCTGGCTTCACAGCTTCAGTTTGATGCATCAATAAAAATAGTAAAAGACCAGTCGTCGGTTGTTTTTTATATTAAACCAATTGACAATTCAGATAACGACGGAAACAGAACGGTATCTTTAACTATTTCAGGAAATGAGTATCCTGTCGTTTCAGATGCTATTGAAATTATCGATAACGAATTTTCAACGATTACTTTAACGCCGTCGAAAATTACAGCAACAGACGGCGAAACAATTACGGTTACTTTAGAAACGGGTTTTGCTAAAACAAAGGATGTAAAATTTACCATAACAGCAGATCAAAGCTCTCGCTGGACCGTTCCGGCAGAAGTTACGCTTCCTGCAGGAAGCAAAACAACTTCGTTTACGATAACAGTAAAAAATAATAAAGTTCCTGAACAAACGGTAATCGGAAAACTAATTTTGAGGGCAGAAGGATTTCAAGCAGGAAATTCAGAAGTTATTTTAAAAAGCTCAAATGTTCCGGCTTTTGAATTGGAAATTGCACCGCAGACTATTTCAAAAAGCGATGGCGTTTATGCAACTTATGCCACATTAAAACGAATTAATAAATCAGAAATCAGCACTGCAGTACGCTTAAAAGCAAGTATTTCCAATGCGTTGATTCTTCCAGATGTTATTGATTTTCCAGCCAATGTAAACTCGAAAAGATTTAATATTGGAGCTGTAAACAATGGCATTGTAGATGGAACAAAAGTGGTTAATGTAACCGCAGAGGTTTATTCTTCAGCTTGTAACTGCAGCTTTCCGGCAGGAGAAGGAAGCAGTGCCGTTAAAGACATTACGATTCTGGACAGCAACGGACCAGCCTTAATTGTAAAAGCCAATCCTGCAACAGTAAAAGCCGGAGTACAAAAAGCAGCAAAAATTACGATTTCAAGAAATACGGTTGATACTTCTAAAGCCATTTTAGTAAAGTTATCATCTGATTCTCCTACAATCGTTTCAATTCCGGCAGAAATTTCAATTCCGGTAGGACAAGAAAGTGTTGAGGTAGAAATTAATACGATAATTGATCCATTGAAAACGGGAGACCAAACCGCGCGTATTCAGGCTGAAGCCGATACTTTCAGTTCAGGATTTGCCTGGATTCTGGTTACAGATCAAAACAAACCAGATGCTGTTGTTAATTCGGTTAAAACAGTTGCTCAAGCCAATGGAGAAGATACAATTGAAGTAACAACTTCGATTACCAATCAAGGGTTTGCAGTTTTAACTAAAGGTTCTAAAATAGAATATTTTCTATCTAAAGATAAATTAACTAAAAATGCAATTCTTGTATTTACATCGCAGATTGATACTGATATAGAAGCAGGAAAAAAACTGGATCTTGTAAAATCGATCAAATTACCACAGCAGGCAGGTGACTATTATTTGGTAGCGGCTGTAAATTCAGATCAAAAATTAAATGAGTTATCATATACCAATAACGAAGCATATTCTGCAATAAAATTATTCTCCAGTTACAGTGCCACAAGTACGGTTTCTAAGCCAATCCACAAATCAGGAGAATTGGTTGCCATTACAGGATCGGCTAAAATGGCAAATAACAGTCCGGCAGTAAATAAGGAAGTAGAAATTATCGTTGCATCTGGAAGCTTTACACGTTCATTTAAAGTTAAAACCAATGCATCGGGAAATTTTGCTTACGATTTTGAACCTCTGCAGGCAGAAAGCGGTCATTATACCGTAAGCGCAGGATATCCGGGAACTCAAAATGCAGTTCAGGCAGAATTTGATATTGTTGGTTTTGAATGGATGAACAAACCTTCAGATTATTTGAAATGGGAAGTAGTAACCAAAGTTCCGTACAAAGGAGAATTTGTATTAAAAAACAACAGTAAAACTCCTTTAACCAATATTAAAATAGAATTACCGGCAGATGCAGGATTTACAGTTCAAACAGATGCTTTAACATTAGCATCAGGACAAGAAGCCGTTTTAAGCTATACTATATTGGCAGAAACAGCATCGGCGGAACAAAAATATTATGAAATCAATTTTAATGTAACTTCAAATGAAGGTGCTAAACTTCCGGTTTTAGCGTATTATCATGCAAAAGCGCAGACACCAAAATTATTGGCAAATCCGGTAAGCATCAATACCACGATGATAAAAGGAAGCTCTCGTCTTTATGAAGTAACAGTTTCAAATACAGGAGCCATAGACGCAGAAAAAGTAAAAGTTGATGTTCCAAATCTGGAATGGATGAAATTAAAAAGTGCGGCTGTTATTGACAAAATTGCGCCAAACGAGTCTGTAAAAATCATTCTGGAATTGGCACCAACAGACAAACAGCAGTTAAACGTTCCGTTAAGCGGTAACTTGGCTTTAAATCCTTTAAATGGAGGAGGAGTAAGCATACCTTTTAAAATTGAAACCGTTTCAGAAGCAACAGGTTCTTTATTGATCGATGTTGTTGATGAGTACACGTATAATACAGAAAAAGCGCCTCACGTAAAAGGAGCAAAAGTAGTCGTTCGTCATCCGTTTTCTGGCGCAGTTGTAGCAGAAGGATTTAGTGATGATAACGGTATTTTTACCACGCCGCAAATTCCGGAAGGATATTATACGGTAACGGTAACGGCAGATAAACACGCTTCTTACCAAAATAACTTATTGGTAGATCCGGGTAAAGTAACGACTCAAAGAGTATTTATTTCGTATCAGGCCGTAAGTTACGAATGGGTTGTAAAACCTACAGAAATTGCAGATGAATACCAGTCTGATTTAGTTGTTAAATTCGAAACAAACGTACCAAAACCGGTAATTGTTATCGATATCGACAATCCCGTTTTAGATTTAAATACTGGAGAAAGCAGAATGAGTTATGCAACTGTAACTAATCACGGTTTAATTGCCCTTTCAAACGTAACTTTTAATGTAGACAGTCAGGGAGATTACAAGTTCAAACTGATGATTGATAAAGTTGATGTATTAAATGCTAAATCGACTATCATTGTACCAATATTGATTACAAGACCGGCATCAACTGGAAAAAGTGCTGCTGCAGGACAAAACTGTAATTATAATTTAATAACAAAAGGAACGTATGTCTGCGAAACAGAACAAAATCTGGCGGCATTTCAGCCTTATTATGTAATAACTTGTACAACACCAACTACACCAGTTGTTGGAGGTGTGCCTAATTTTAATGGAGGAGGTTTTGGACCATTAATTCCTATAGGTACAGCTATTGGAAATATTATTACTGAACTGCCTACTATTTGTACAAATCCTTGTATAACTTCGACTATTAGTGCTGCAATGGGTTGTACGCCATTTGTTCCTTTAACACTTGCGTCATGCCTACTTTCTCTTGCGACTGTTGATAATGATGTAATAAATATAACTTTAGCATTAGGAAGCTGCATTCCAGGTAATGTAGGATGTTATTTTGGACTTGCGTCAATGGCTAAAACTTGTATAGAGCAATTTATGAGTGGTAAAAGCACTCAAAACAGTTTCTTGCAATCTAAATATGAAGACTTTCAGGCAATGGCAGATGCTGAAACAGCCTTAACTAATAGGATAAAAGCATATTTAGGCAATGACAGATTATTAGAAAGCCCTAACTTTCAAAATTTCATGAAAGAAACAGCTTCAAATCTGGATGCTGGAAAACCATTTTCTGCATCAGATATTGCGCTAATTAAAACGAATCTTTCAGGTACAGATATTACAAGTCAGGAAATTGACAGCTTCTGTAATAGATGGAACACTACTTTAGAAGCATGGGGTAAAAATATAAAAGCTCCTAATGCAGAATATCCAAACATTATTAATAAAAATGATATTGAGAACTATGACAGAACCAGAAAAGCATTAGTTGAGCTGACTGCAAAAAGAGGTTTCGTTTCTGCAGCAGAATTGTATCAGAACGATCTGAAAGAAATGGAAGAATATGGTAAAGAATTAGCTTCTAAATCATCTGTTTGCGCCAGCGTTACGGTGAAATTTTCTCAAAAAATCACGATGACAAGAGAAGCATTCGAAGGAACCCTTACATTAAATAACGGAAGTGACGCCAATACAATTAAAGATCTAAACTTAGATTTATTAATTAGAGATGAGGCTGGAAACGATATGACGCATTTGTTCCAGATCAATAAAGATGCTTTCCTTAGCGGAACAGGACTTGTAGGACCAAACAGCAGTCAATCTGGAACTGTAATTTTTATACCAACAAAAGAAGCTGCTCCAACTGTAGCTAAATCATATTCTTTTGGAGGAACATTATCGTATTTAGATCCAAATACAAGTGAAAGAGTAACGGTGCAATTATATCCTGTGACTCTTGAAGTAAATCCAAGTCCGGATTTGGTAATGCATTATTTTATGCAGCGAGATATTTTAGGAGATGATCCGCTGACAGATAAAATCGAGCCGATTGTTCCGGCAGAAATGGCTTTATTAATTAAAAATGAAGGTTACGGAGTTGCTAAAAATGTTCAGGTAGAATCAGTTCAGCCGGAAATTATCGAAAACAAAAAAGGCCTGTTAATCGATTTTGAAATTATAGGAAGCAACTTTAACAACGAACCAAAACAATTAGGTTTATTAAATGTTGATTTCGGAAATATTGAACCACAAAAATCTGCACTTGGGCAATGGTGGTTTACCAGTACTTTATTAGGACATTTTGTAGAATACGATCTTAAAATAAAACATCTAAGCAGTTACGGAAACAAAAACCTAAGCCTGATTAAAGCTTCGTATGTTCATGAATTAATTAAGAGCGTAAAAGCGTATGGTGCAGGTCAGGATAACATCAACGATTTCCTTGTAAATGATATTGTAGATGCTAATGATACTCCAGATGCCATTTATTATTCAAACGGAGAAAGCGATGAAGTTTATAAAGTCGCTTCAGGAACAGTTTCAAATACTATTTCGCCAAGTCTGCTTACGACAACTTTAACCATGAATTCATCTAGAACAGGATGGAATTATGGAAATACAGCTGATCCTGGATCAGACAAATACAAACTGGAAAGAGTAGTGAGAATAAGCGACAATCTGGAACTGCCAATAGAAAACTTCTGGCAGACACACGTTACGCTAAAAGACGGATTAGAACCTAAGTATGAAAACAAACTTCATTTCCTTGATAAAATTTCGGGATTAGAAAGATATACTTTATACTACAGCGTTATCAATACGAATGTGCCAAAAGTAGTTTCTTTTGAAAGTCTGCCGTCAACTACTACAAAACCAGTAGAATCTGTTCAGGTAAACTTTAACAAAGCAATCAATCCGGCTACGTTTACAGCGCAGAATGTTACTTTAATTCATCAGGGAACTAAAGTTCCGTTTAACGATAGTTTTATTGGTAAAGTAAACGATTCTACTTATGTTTTAAATATCAAAACACTGTCTCTTGCTTCCGGGTATTATGAATTAACAGTTCAATGTGCCGGAATTAAAGATTTAGAAGATAATGAAGGAGTAGAAGGAAAAAGCGTTTCATGGATTCAGATAATCGGCGAACTGGGAATTGTTCAGTTTAAAACAGATCAAATAGAAGCACAGGCGGTAAATAGTGTTGAAATTCAGTTTAATAAATTCGTAAAACCGGTTCAGTTTACAAAAGACAAACTGACGTTAAACGGAAAAGCGCTTGACAACGTTTCAATTGTGACCGAAGATAATCTGAAATACACCATTGTAGGACTGAACGAGTACAACAAAGAAAACGGTCAGTATGAATTAGCGGTTGATTTGCCATCAATAAAAGCAGAAGACAATACTTTTGGTTTAGTGGTTCAAACACAAAAATGGAAAGTAGATATAAGTATTCCTGAAATTGATGCCTTTACGCCGAAATATCAGGGAGCAGTTCACAGCCAGAATGTAACCGATGTTGTAATAACTCTGAATAAACCAATAAGTAGTTTTGATAAAAACTGGGTTACGCTTTACAAAGGAAGTGTAAACTTAAATGCAAATCTAAATGTCACGAAACAAGACGATTTACATTATTTAATTTCAGGTTTAGGAGATTATACACAAGCAGAAGGCGGTTATAAAATTGTAGTAGACCAAACGAGCTTTAAAGACCTTTCGGGCAACTTTGGAACAGGAAATTCGAGTACTATGTGGGAAGTGAAGTTTGGAAAACCTTCGGCACCATCAAACCTTCGTATTACGCCGGATAGAGGAACATCTGCCGCAGATAATATTACTTCTGGTAATGATTTATCGATTGCTTTAACCACAAACGGAAACAAACAAACGGTAGAATTATACGCTGTAACGCCAACCGGAAAAACTCTGGTTAGCAAACAAAATCAGGAAACGGCAAAAGAAGTTTTAATTCCGATAAAAGGATATATTGGTAAAAATACTTTTGAAGCAATAGTATATGATGAGTTTGGAAATGCAAGTGATGCAAGCAGAGTAGAAGTATATATTGATATTGTAGATCTTAATTGTACAGTAACTCCGTTAAGTTCGGCAAACAGCGATTGTTCTGAAAAAGATATTATAAAAGTTGAATTTGCTGATGAAATTATAGCTTCGGCATTAACGAAAAATGATGTTATTGTGAAGTCGGGCGGAATCTCAGTTTCTAACGAAAATATCACTTTAACAAAAGTTTCAGATAAAGAATTTGAAATTGGAAACATCGAAAAATTTGCTGGAGATCATTCATTTGGAATTGATTTAACAAAACTGAACAAGAAATCAAGCGGTTTACAAGGAAAAGGAATTGTTTCTGCCAATGTTGAGGTTGGATTAAATAATACAGCCGATATTACAGGTGATATTTTGATTACCAATGCTAATACAACAGTAACTTATACCGCAACGCAGTCAATGCAGGCGTATACATGGAATGTTACTGGTGGTGAAATTATCGATCAAAGCAACAACACTGTAACAATTAAATGGACAGAAAAAGGAACTCAGACTTTGTCTCTGAATTATCTGACTCAGGCTTCATGCAGTAAAACAACTACGTTAGAAGTAAAAGTCGATGCGACGTTATCTGTTGATAATCCGGTTTCGGGTAAAAACGGTTTCTTTATTTCTCCGGTTCCAAATGACGGAAACTTCACTTTACATTTAAATGGCGACGAAGGAACATTTGATTTAGTTATTTTTGATACCAATGGAAAAGCGGTTTACAAACAGCCTAAATTGGAAATCAACAGTAATTTTAGCAAAGAAATTAAAACACATTTAAGAGCTTCGGGAGTTTATTTCTTAATACTGCAAAATGCAGATAAGAGTTACAAAGCCAAGTTTTTAATTAAATAAATTTTTAAAAAGAGATGTCTTAATTGGCATCTCTTTTTTTTTCGCTTATTACTCATACTTGACAACAAGGGTTTTATACCCAAAAATAACCGTTAGATGACAATTTAATTCTTCGCAGCACTCAGGTTCTATAAATTTATTGTGTAAAAAGACCCAATACAAACTACTAAATCAAAGAGTTATGAGTAAAATTATTATTTTAACAGTTGACGGAGGCGGTATAAAAGGAATTATACCTTCTTATTTTCTTTCGCAGATAGAAGCAGCGCTGAATAAATCATGTTATGAAATGTTTGATATAATAGGAGGTACATCGACAGGAGGTATTATTGCCACTGCTTTATCTTCTCCGGTAAATAACAAATTGCCATTAACAGCAAGTGAAATCTATGAAATTTACACAAACGACGGCTCTCAGATTTTTGTTTCTCAACCGTCAATTGTACCAGATTATTATTCTTTGTATTATGCCAATGATGGAAACGGAAATGGAGTAGAACCCTTTTTACAGCAGAAATACGGAAACTATACTTTGAATGATGCCAAACAAAACATGGCAAGTTTAGAAAATGCAAGAACAAAACATGTTTTTACAACTAGTTATACTATTAACAGCAGCGGTAACAGTATTCAAAATCCAACTCTGGGACAAGATTACGGTCCCTATTTGTTCAATTGGTATGATGCGGCAAATCCTGGAGATGATTATCAGGTATGGGAAGCAGCAAGAGCAACAAGCGCAGCGCCAACTTATTTTCCAGTTGGGAAATTAGGCGGAGGAAGCGCTCCAAATTCGAATGCCAGCGAAAGATGGGCCCTTGATGGCGGCGTAATGTCAAATAATCCTGCAGTTTGGGCAGTGAGCGAAGCCTTTAGAACAAAATTGGCTTCTTCATTAGATGATATAATTCTAATATCTTTAGGAACAGGTTCTTACCCAAGCGGAGCCGGATTGGTTACAAATCATCAGGGACTTCCTGATCCTGATTACGGAAATTGGGGTTTTACACCATGGCTTGCGAGCGATTTAGATGATTTATCGGGAACAGAAAACGGACGCGGTGCTATTGTCAATATCATTACTGAATCGGTTCAATTGGTATCGAGCCAGCAATTATCCGGATTTCAAAAAGGCGGACTTACGTATTTTAGATTAGAACCTGCTATTACAAGAGAGCAATCTAAAATGGATAATATAGCGCAGTCAAATGTGGATTCGCTGATTGATACAGCAGCAAATTTTTTAAGCGGAGAAGGAAGCGATATTTTTCTCGATATTGTAAACGTATTAAAAGAGAATACTTAAAATTAGAATAAACCAACATCCAAAAAAAGAGTCTTGCAAAATTACTTTGAAAGACTCTTTTTTAATTTTTAGAATAAAACTCAAAATTGTTTCGATGTGTTTAATTTAAATTGGTTTTTAACCAAAGATTTACATCATCAAACATTTGTTTATTGACCGTATGACCTTCTTCATAAGAATGAAATTCAGGATTTAGGTTTTTTGTTTTCAAAAATTCTGAAGCATCTAAAGCATATTGATAATTTAAAACAGCGTCTTGTTTTCCGTGTGAAATGAAGATTTTAAGTTTTTCAAGACGTTTGTCATCTGCAATAAAGGGTTTGATTTCTGGCAGAAGTCTGCCGCTCATAACTGTAATTCCTTTTATTTTTTCTGGAGCCGTAAGCGAAACGCTGTAACTCATAATACCGCCCTGACTGAATCCCATTAAATAAACCTGATGAGAATCAAAACTGATTTCAGTTTTTAAATCGTCAATAAAATCAATAATCATTTTTCGTGCATTTTCAGCCTGTTCTGCATTTATTTGAGGTTTTCCGGTTGAAAAATCTACCTGAAACCACGCAAAGCTGTTTGGACCAAAAGTGAGCGGACCTCTTGCTGAAACCACAACAAAATTATCCGGTAATTCTGGAGCAAATGAAAACAGATTTTGTTCATTACCGCCTACGCCGTGCAGTAAAATAAGCAGAGGCGGATTAGTTGTTTGAACTTTGGGCTGTCTTACTACATAATGCAGTTTAGTATTTTTAGTATTCGAATTCATGATGGTAAAACTGAAAATTGAAATTAGAAAAAGGATTTCAAAAGAAATCCAAACCGACTTTTTTATGCTCATGCCTTATCTATTTTGACAGACATCATGTTGAGCGATCCCGCTACAATAGCATCATTAAAAATGGTCGCTTTTTCATCTTTTTCCCTAAGAGATAAAATGTACAATAACGGCATATAATGCTCAGGCGTAGGCACCGCAAGCTGGAATTCTTTTCCTTGTTTATCAAAATTGACTAAAGATTGATGATCTTCTTCAATAATCATTTTTTTCATTTTTTCATTGGCAATATGAGCCCACTCAAATGCATACCCGGGAAGCATCATTTTGTCCCACGCTGCCAATCGCAGATTATGAACCGAGTTGCCGCTTCCTACAATAAGAACACCTTTGCGTCTTAGTGCAGCAAGTTCTTTTCCTAATTCGTAGTGATAAGAAGCAGGTTTAGTATAATCGATACTCATTTGTATAACCGGAATATCGGCATTTGGATAAAGGAATTTAACAACCGTCCAGCAGCCGTGATCCAGACCCCAGTCATGACTCAGTCCAACAGAAGTTGAAGTGATAATTTTTTGAGTTTCCAGAGCCAGTTCCGGGCTTCCAGGTGCCGGATACTGCACATCAAATAAAGCCTGAGGGAAACCTCCAAAATCATGAATCGTTTCTGGTTTTTCCATCGCCGTTACAAAAGTTCCTTTTGTTTCCCAATGTGCAGAAATACAAAGAATCGCTTTTGGTTTAGGTAATGTTTTAGCAACGTTTTGAAAACCCTGTGTAAAGTTGTTATCGGCCAGAGCATTCATCGGATTACCGTGCCCAAGAAAAAGAACCGGCATTCTTTCAGTTGCTGCAAAAGAATCAGAAACAGTTTTAAGAGAACTGAGTTTCATAGCTGCAGCTCCAATTGGTAAAATTGCCATAGTTTTTAAAAAATCTTTTCTGTCCATTTTATATCGTTATTAGTCGCGTAAAGAGTATCATTTTAAAGAGATACAAAGTTCTGTTTAATAACAGCGGCAACGGTAACGATTTTCGGAAGAATGGTTGTGTTTTTAAGAAAGCAGCTTTTGCATTTCGTCTCTAAATTCAGTTGGAGTCATGCCTGCTTTGCGTTTAAAGGCGTGAGTAAAATACGTTTTTTCGTTGAATCCGAGTTCATAACCTATTTCAGCAACATTTTTATCAGTAGTCATTAATAGGTTTTTAGCTTCGGTAAGTTTTCTGGTTTCTATGATTTCTGAAACACTCTGCTGTAAGATATTCTGGCAGATGAGGTTTAAGTTTCGTGAAGTCATAAAAAGTTTTTTGGCATAAAAATTTACATCTTTAGATTCCTTATAATGTTCTTCTAACAATCTTAAGAAGTTTTTAAAAGTCGAACTCTGAATTTTCTTAGATTCGTCATTATCCAGATTCAATTTACGTCGTTCCGATTCGATAATCGTAAACAAAGTACTTAACAGTTGTTTAATTACAGAGAGATCCGGAGATTCCTGTACATATTCATCATAAGTCATTTTGCACAGTACATCCAGTTTTTCAAAACACTGATTACTCTGTAAACTAATATTGGCTTTATCATGAAAAGAAGCATACAGGCTAAAAGTAGTTTCGGCAATAAATTCACTTTTAAATCGTAAAACCCACATATCACATTCGCCGTTTTTTATAAGCGGTTTTACACGATGAATTTTGCCCTGTGTTACAAAACTTATAAAAGGTGCGTCTATTAATTTGGAACTAAAATCTATAAAATGCTCCAGCTGGCCTTTACTGCCAATAATCAGCTCTTCAAAATTATGTGCATGCGGTTCGTTTACAGACTGCATTATTTTTTCAGACTCTGCGGCTGTAACACGAAACATTTTGAAGATTTCTGTCATGGGATTAAATTTTGATGGTTAAAGATAATTTATATTTTTTTTATTGTTGATTTAATTATTTCATTTTGATGGTAGTTCAAAATTTGTTGTAGTATAAACATTCCTACTTTAAAATTTCTAAGCAGAACTGATTTAGAATATTTTTTTTATTTATATTTTGAACACTATGAATCCCAGTCGCTTTATTTAATAGATTTCTTAAATGAAGAAAGTTTTTTTCTAAGTACTTGTTTATTAGTAGTGTTTTTTTACTAAAATGAAACAGTAAAATTCTTTCACCTTTTTTGTTAATTTGCAATCATTAGAATAGATTTCTAAACTCATGTTAGATCTAATAGAAATGAGGAAAACCGTAAAAAAAATGATGTAGAATTATTTAGATTTGCTAACCAGAAAAATACTTAAAAAGTAACTTTACTTAATTTAATCTATTTCAGAAATGTTTTCTTCAAAAGATATACGAATTAATTTACAAACATATTCTTTCATTTTATCCTTGTCAAATTGTAAGTTACATTCTTTTATTTAAAATAGTCGAAATTAAAACATAATATACTAATATTCATACGAAGTTTAGTGGTCGTATCTGAAAAATAACTATAAGAAAACTTAACCTATAATTAAATAGACATCGAAATGTATATTATGAAACACAAAATTGGGAGCTTAATTAAAATTTTCTTTTTAATATTTATTTCTAACATTGCTTTTGGGCAGACTGAAAATGATCCTAGCAAATTTATTCCTAATATTATACCGCCTTCACCTAATGCTTACGGATTGGGGACTTATGGAAATACACCTATTGGCTTATTTACGGGATCTCAGAATGTAAACATTCCGCTTTATACTTACAAAACTGCTAATTTGGAAGTTCCTATTACAATGTTGTACAATTCTAATGGTGTTAAAGTAGATGAAATATCTTCAAACGTTGGGCAAAGCTGGAATTTAAGTTTTGGAGGAGTAATTACCAGAGTTGTTAGAGATAAACCTGATGAAGACAGGGGAGAATATCCAATTCCCATATCAATTACCGAAACTATGGGACGTTATTCTCCTCCAGCTTTAGAATTCTATCAATACATAGCAGAAAATGATGTAGATACTGAAGCGGATCTTTTTAGCTTCAATTTTGGTAAATATTCTGGAAAATTTGTGTTTGATAATGAAGGTAAGGCAATTTTTATGCCGGCGCAAGACTTACAAATTGAACAAAATATTACTTCGGAAGGATTTAATTTTATAGTGACAGCACCGGATGGTGTCAAGTATTTTTTTAATGATAAAGAGGTTACTTCTCAAAGAATTGTTGGATCTGGCCATTCTATTCCTAATATCACAGTTTCATCTTGGTATTTAAGTAAAATTATTCATCCTAAAGGGGATGTTATACAGTTTGTATATGATGATGCAGTAACAAATTATATCGCTTCAAAATCACAAACATTTAGAATGTTATATCCTAGGATACAATATGATGCAGCTGGAAAACTTGAAAATTATTCTCCATCATTAAGTTCAGTTTGTGATCATACTATTACTTTAAGTGGTAAATCGATCAAATCCATTAAAAGCTCTAACCCTGAACATGGTGAAGTTTTATTCAGTAATCTTTCTTCTTCGAGCGCAGACGTTACATCTGGTAATAGAAAAATAGATCAAATCATGGTAAAAGATAAAACTGGAAATATTATAGAAAATATTGGGTTTACCTATGCAACTACAACAAATAAAAGGATTTTTCTTGATAAGATACAATTTAAGGATGTCAATCAAAATTACCAATTTGAGTACGAAGACAGAAATAGTTTGCCACAAAGATTATCATACAGCCAAGATCATTGGGGATACTTTAATAATAAAAATAATGTGAATATTGTACCCAAAGGCACTAATAATTTTGAATTGGAATCAGTAAATTATAATGGGGCAGACAAAGAACCGGCAGAAAGTTATGCAATAAAGGGCATGCTGAAAAAAATTATTTATCCAACAAAAGGATATACCGAATTTAATTATGAATCTAATACTTATTATGGTACAAAAAAAGTATATCCGTCTAAAACTTACAAAAGTTTAAGTGCTGTTAATACAAGTGCAACGAATACTACTAAAACATTAACTTTTATAAATTTATACACGCAAGATATTCCGTTAGTAGCTGGTGTCAGTTTTGACTGTTTGGATCAGGATCTTAATATTGGAAAAAATCAGGCATATGTCAGTGTATATGATAATACTGCAAAAAGATATACAAGTCTTAGAAGATCTGATAATAATGCAGTTATAAGTGATGGAAGTATGTATACAATAAGGCCGAATACAGAATCTTATGCTAAAAATCTTCTTTTTTCTGCTGAACTTAATCACGAATATATTATTACTCTGCAGGCTGTTTTTAATTGTACAGCCTCATCTGTAAATTTAAATTATTATCCAACTCCACCCGTTGACGTACAGTCAAATATTATAACTGGTGGTGTCAGAGTGTCTCAGACATCTGATTATTCTATAAATAAATCAGAGCCAGTAATCAAAAAAATTTTCTATGCAAAAAAAGATGATTTAACTAAATCAAGTGGAAATAAAGGACAGGACCCGTATTATCTTGATCGTTTTAGGGTAGACAGAATTATGGAATCTCCTTCAGCAGGAGTTTTTGGAGTAGTTACTAGTAAAACATTTATAAATTTATCTTCTAGCAGTTTAACATCTTTATTTGATACAGGAAATTCTAATATATATTATAAATATGTGACAATTTCATATGGTTCAGGTGATTTCTTAAATGGAGGAGAAGAACACGAGTTTATTGTTCATCGTGATGGTGGTGATGGTTTTGTAGTGGGTAATTACGACATAAGAAATACTCCTTTGTCTAATTTAGGCTGGGATAATGGCTTATTGAAAAAAGTTGTCTATTTTAATAAGAATTTATTTGTGACTAAAGCGGTTGTAAATGAATATGAGGAGAGACCTGAGTTGAGAAAAGAAGCTATATCTTACAATGCAAGAAAAAATTACGAAAAAATTTATTCTGGACCAGTTGTATATGAATGTACAGAGGCTGATCTAACCAAAAGAACGCCCTATAGGAGATGTGTGGCAGATCATAAACATTTAAAATTGGTAAACAGCTTATTCATTGGGTATTCTTTTCGTTGTATAGCGCCTGGTAATGACAATCAAACAATATATATCCAACATCCTTGTTATGGAGAACAATTACCTAAAACAATTACTAATCTTGAAAATATTGATAATATTAGTATAGTTTCTTATAAAAATATTGGTTTTTGGCATTACTTGAAATCGAGCCAGGAGGTTACATATGATTCAAAGGGTGAAAATCCAGTAAGTACAACAACTACTTATAATTATAGAGGAATTAATCATGTTCAACTATCATCACAGACGAGAACTAATTCTAAAAATGAAATAATCGAAACAAAATATTTTAATGCTAAAGATTTCGAAATGTCAAATAAACCATTTGTTACAGAACTAGCAGATAGAAATATTCTTTCTCCTTTGGATAAACAAACTTTTAATGCAGATGTAAAATTATCAGAACAATTAACCATATACAATAATTTACTGCTTGCAGAAACAGTATATAGCGCTAAATTTCCTAATACATTTACCTCTATTGATAAAGTTGGAAATCTTGAGAAAAAAATCACTTACGACCAATATGACGACAAAGGCAATCTATTACAATACACTCCAGAAAATGGTGTCCCAGTGTGTATTATTTGGGGGTATAACAAAACCCAGCCTGTTGCCAAAATCGAAAACGCTTCATACAGCCAGGTATCACCTTATGTTTCAAATATTCAGGATCTTTCCGATACCGGAAGTGAAACAGTACTGTTGAGTGCCTTAAACACTTTACGCGCTAATCTGCCCAATGCCATGGTTACTACCTATACCTACATTCCGCTTGTAGGGGTAAGCACCATAACTGATCCGAAAGGACAGACCACAACCTATACCTACGACAGTTTTGGAAGACTTGAATTTGTAAAAGACAACAAAGGGAATATCCTTTCTGAGAACCAGTACAATTACAAACACTAAACCAAAAGCATCATGAAAAACTTCTTAAAACTTCTTTTGGTTTTGTTTCCTTTATTGGTAAAAAGCCAGACACAAAGCGAGAATTACATTAAAGCTGTAAAATACAAAGTGCCCAGCACCACACCTATAACATCACCTTCCATTTCTCAGGCTTCGCAGGACATCACCTATTTTGACGGACTGGGCAGACCCGTTCAGCAGACTGCCTCACAGCAGTCCAAATCCGGCATGGATATCATCACTCATATCGAATACGACGGTTTTGGAAGACAGGCTGAAGAATACCTGCCTTTTAAAGCAGAAACCTCCAATATGACTTTTGACCCTTCGGCCAGAGCAAAAGTGATGTCTTATTACGGAAATCCTAACCCGGCTCTTAACGGAAACCCAGCCCTTGAAGCCACCTCTTATCCTTTCAGCAGAAAAGAGCTTGAAGCCTCTCCTTTGAACAGGGTGCTCAAACAGGCCGCTCCAGGAAATGCATGGTACTCTGGATCAGGACATGAAATAAAAATGGACTATCAGACTAATGCCTCTGCAGAGGTAAAACTCTTCTCTGCCAATACACAGTGGAATGCGGCATCAGGATTATATGATATTACCCTTTCTCTTAACGGCCATTATACTGCCGGGGAGCTTTATAAAACCGTTACCTATGATGAAAACACAGCTTCTGTTCCACTTGAAACAGACGGTTCAACGGTTGAATTTAAAAACAAAGAAGGACAGGTGGTATTAAAAAGGACTTATGATGTCCAGGTAAAGCACGACACTTATTATGTTTATGATATTTACGGAAATCTCACCTATGTTATTCCGCCTAAAGCGGTTGATTTAATAGAAGGCTCAGCAGGCCTGCAGGCAGATCTAACCTCAAATATTACTGTAACTCGGGAAACTTCCCTGCATTTAACGGCTTCAAACTCTATTAGATTAACAGATGGTTTTCATGCTCAGGCAGGAAGTACTTTTTCGGCTGTGATTAACAACGGCGCTCAGGCTGTTTTAAATAATTTATGCTATCAGTATAAATATGATTACCGCAATCGTCTGGCTGAGAAAAAACTGCCGGGAAAACAATGGGAGTTTATTGTCTATGATAAACTTGATCGTGTTACGGCCTCAGGACCTGCCTATTCCCCGTTTTCTGATTTAAGCTCTGCAGGATGGATCATTACCAAATACGATGTTTTTAACCGCCCGGTTTATACCGGATGGACGGCCTCTGCAATAGTAAATTCTGCACAGAGGGCCTCCATGCAGAATGCTCAGAACAATGCCTCTGTAATTAACGAAACCAGAGCGGCTTCTGGAACCTTGGACGGAATACCGGCTTATTACAGCAATACGGTGTCTCCTTCTGATTTTAAGCTTCTCTCGGTTAATTATTATGATAATTATGTCTTCCCGGGCGCCCCTGCTGTACCGGCATCCATAGAAGGACAGGATATATTAAACAGCACGCAGGTCAAAGGACTTGCCTCGGGTTCATGGACAAGGGCACTGAATTTGAGCACTGAAACGCAAGGTGAAACTGCTGTTACTCTTTATGACGACAAGGCAAGACCTGTCAGGGCATATCTGCAGAATCATTTAGGAGGTTATACCTATACCGATACCAAACTCGATTTTTCAGGAAAAACACAGTACAGTATCACCAGACATAAAAGAACAGCAGCAGATGCTGAATTCACTGTCAAGGATGCTTTTACCTACTCGGCACAGGACCGATTAATGACCCAGACCCATCAGATAAACAACGGACCTGTTGAGCTTATTGCCGATAACACCTATGACGAGCTGGGACAGCTTATCTCTAAAAAGGTTGGAAACAACGCCCAGAATATCAATTATACCTACAACATCCGCGGATGGCTCACAGGTATTAATAATGTATCTTCTCTCGCACAGACGGACGGACCCAAAGACTTGTTTGCCTTTAAGATCAATTATAATGCCCCTTCTTCTTTCAGCGGGGTAAACGGACTCTATAACGGAAACATATCTGAGACCCAGTGGGCCACAAACTCAGATAATGGTATTGTAAGATCTTACGGCTATAAATACGATAACCTGAACCGTTTAAAAGAAAGTATTTCTGCTAAAGCAGGCTCAGTAAACAATGCTTACAATGAAAATTTATGGTACGATAAAAACGGAAATATTACCGGTCTTATCCGTAACGGAAACAGTGAGAGTGCCCAGCAGATCGACAATTTAATCTACACTTATGCCAATGCTGATAACAGCAACCAGCTGGCTAAAGTAACAGACAGCAGTAACAAGGCACTTGGTTTTACTGATGGAGCCAATACAGGAGATGATTACAGTTATGATCTTAACGGAAACATGGTATCTGATGCCAATAAAAACATCACCTCTATTACTTACAACCATCTTAATCTTCCCGCAAAAGTAACCTTTGCCTCTGCAGGAAATATTGTTTATATTTACAATGCGCAGGGACAAAAATTAAAGAAGATTGTAAGCGAGGCAGGAAAAACGGTTATCACTACTGATTATCTTGGAGGGTACCAGTATGAAAACGGCGTACTGAAGTTTTTCCCAACAGCCGAAGGTTATATCGAGCCTTCTGCAGGTTCTTATAAATACGTGTACCAGTATAAGGATCATCTGGGTAATATCCGTTTAAGTTATGACAAAAACCTTGTCATTCAGGAAGAAAACAATTATTATCCGTTTGGTTTAAAACATATAGGATATAACAGCGGGATTAACTCAACTAATACTGCTTTAAAGTATAAGTAC